>DATGOR010000210.1:0-7182 GCA_035305805.1 Vicingaceae bacterium
GGAGAAAAGACAGAGTTTTCATTGACAATTTTTCCGTTATCAAAATCAAACAATAAGTTTAAATCAATATTGGTAACAGAGGTTTCGAAGTTGTGAAAAACATCATCATCTAACTGACTTTTAGAAACCTTACCAAAGGTACCATTAGCTGTAATCCCAATAAAACTACCGAACTTCTTTTCTAAATAAAAGCCATAAGCCGGTCTCCAATAGGTAAAAACAGAAGAACCTTCAGAACCTTGTAAATTCCCCATATAAGAGAGTGTTCCAATATGTGCACCTATAGATGGTATATATTTTAATCCATTCCCTTCAGATTCGCTCTGAGCAAACGCTACTTGCGTTGAAGCAAGTATAAATATAGCAGCAAAAAATGTATTTATTCTATTCATAATTTATAATTTATTGCGATTCAGGCAATAAAAATATAACATTTTTTTGACTTTCCTAATTTTTTCTGAAGTTATTAACAATTCATAAAAATTAAGACAAAACAAACATAGCTTATTCTTTGACAGAATAATGAATAGTTTGTCGGATTTTTCAACGAACAAATGTTAATAAATCAGAAGTTTGGACGAAGTAAATAATCGTTGTAGAAATCTATGATACATTTTACTGCTTCATCGGCTGAATCGCAAATACTGAATAGTTCTAAGTCTTCCGGACTGATATTTTTTTCTTCTAAAAGTGTATTTTTTATCCACTCTATCAATCCACTCCAATAATTTTTTCCAACTAAAATAATGGGGAATCGTCCTATTTTTTTTGTTTGAATTAAGGTAATGGCTTCAAAAAGTTCATCTAAAGTGCCGAATCCGCCCGGTAAAACAATAAATCCTTGAGAATATTTTACAAACATCACTTTACGCACAAAAAAGTAGTCGAAAGTCATCAGTTTATCAGGGTCAATAAAGTCATTGTGTTGTTGTTCAAAAGGCAAATCTATATTTAACCCTACCGATTTTCCTTGTGCATTAAAGGCTCCTTTGTTTCCCGCCTCCATAATTCCTGGACCCCCTCCTGTAACTACTCCATAACCATTTGCAGCTAATTTTGCTGCAATTTCTTCTGCTATCTGATAGTATTTATTATCAGGAGTTGTTCGTGCCGACCCAAATATGCTAACACAAGGGCCAATTTTAGCCAATGTTTCAAAGCCATTTACTAATTCTGACATCATTTTAAATATTGCCCATGAATCATTGGCTTTTATTTCGTTCCAATCTTTGTCGTGATGTATTTTATTGTGTTCTTCGTTATAATCTTTGTTTCCCATGTAAACTAATTGAGTGCTTTTATTAACTATTTTTTTCGTTTGACGTTTATTAAATCACAACTGCATTTCGGGAATATCGCCATCTATTATTAATTTCCCTGCTGTTGCCGCTTTTATTTCTTCTACACTTACTCCGGGGGCTCTTTCTTTAAGGTGAAAAGCTCCGTCTTTAATTTCTAAATAAGCTAAATTAGTTACTACTTTAGTAACGCAACCAACCCCGGTTAAAGGCAATGAACATTTATCCAATAATTTACTTTCTCCTTTTTTATTGGTGTGCATCATGGCAACAATAATATTTTCGGCTGAAGCTACCAAATCCATAGCTCCTCCCATTCCTTTTACCATTACTCCGGGAATTTTCCAGTTGGCAATATCACCGTTTTGTGCTACTTCCATAGCTCCTAAAACAGTCAATTGCACGTGCTGTCCTCTTATCATGGCAAAGCTAGTGGATGAATCGAAAATTGAAGCTCCCGGCTGTAAGGTTACCGTTTGTTTTCCTGCATTAATTAAGTCTGCGTCTTCTTCCCCATCAAAAGGAAATGGTCCCATTCCTAAAATTCCGTTTTCCGATTGAAACTCTACTGTTATTCCTTTTGGAATGTAATTGGCTACTAAGGTGGGTATTCCTATTCCTAAATTTACATACCAACCGTCTCTCAGTTCTTGTGCTATTCGTTGTGCTATTCCGTTTTTATCTAACATTTTTTTTAATTTGATAATTAGTTAATGTGAAAATGTGGTAATTAATTACTTAGTACGAACTGTTCGTTGCTCAATACGTTTTTCATAGTTTTCTCCTTGGAAAATTCGCTGAACAAAAATTCCGGGAGTGTGAATATGATTGGGGTCTAATTCTCCTTCAGGAACTAATTCTTCTACTTCGGCAATGGTAATTTTCCCTGCCATAGCCATTACGTGATTAAAGTTAAGTGCCGTGTATTTGTAAACTAAATTTCCTGCTGTATCTCCTTTCCAAGCTTTTACTACAGCGAAATCTGCCGTTAAAGCTGTTTCCAAAATATGAGGTTTACCATTGAACACTCTCACTTCTTTACCTTCGGCTACTTCGGTACCATAACCGGCAGGAGTAAAAAATGCGGGTATCCCTGCTCCTCCGGCTCTGCACCTTTCTGCTAACGAACCTTGTGGAATTAAATCTACTTCTAACTCTCCGCTAAGCATTTGTCTTTCAAATTCATCATTTTCACCTACGTAAGATGAAATCATTTTTTTTATTTGTTTCTTTTGTAATAACAAACCTAATCCAAAATCATCTACACCTGCATTGTTTGAAATACAAGTCAATCCTTTAATGTTAGACTTTACCAATGCTGCAATGGTATTTTCAGGAATGCCACACAATCCAAACCCTCCAAACATTAACGTCATGTCGTTATCTATTCCTTGTATTGCTTCCGCTGCGTTTTTAACTACTTTATTTATTGCCATAATTTTTTTATTTTAATTGAAGTTTTTACCAAGTGGCATTATTTCCTCCTGAACTTATTTCTTCATTCATTTTATATTTCACACAATCTAATTCAATGCCCAAAGGTTTTTGAGGGCGTTCAAAATCACCATCTGATATATTTATGGTGGGGTCTGCATGTACTTTTTGCATGTAATAGCCCCAAATTGGCAAAGCTGTATTTGCTCCCTGCCCCATTGCTGTTGTAGCAAAACGGATGCTACGTTCATCAGCACCTACCCACACTCCGGTAACTAAATCAGGAGTTATTCCCATAAACCAACCATCAGAGTTGTTTTGTGTTGTTCCTGTTTTTCCTGCTATTGGGTAACGATGTCCTACATAAGGGCGAGATTCCGAAATACTTCCTCTCAACCTCATCCCTGTTCCTGAATGATACATAGGGTTCTTTCCCCTTGCTTTACGATAATCTCCTGCACATTTATTGTACTCGCCATCCACTACACCTTTCATTAAATCCAACATCACATAAGCAGCTTCTTCACTCATGGCTTCATTTGTTTTAGGCTGAAAATCGATAATTACATTACCAAATTTATCTTCCACACGCGTGTACATCGTGGGCTCTATCCAAACACCTTTGTTAGCAAAGGTGGCATTAGCACCTACCATTTCATAAACAGATAAATCGGCTACTCCCAAACAAAGTGAAGGCACCGGGTCTAAATGACTAGTTATTCCCATGGCTCTTGCCTGATTGACTACTGCCTGTGGTCCAAATTGTTTCATGATATATGCTGTAATGGAGTTCATAGAGTTTGCCAAAGCATATTTTAAAGATACCTTGCAACCTGTATTGTAACCATCAGAGTTTTTGGGAGTCCAACTTTGCAAAATACCATGCTCTCCTTTTTGGAAGGTATAGGCAACATCAGGCACTTCATAACATGGCGAATATTCATTTTGTATTGCTAATGAATAAACAAATGGCTTGAAAGTAGAACCCACTTGACGTTTTCCTGTTTTTACATGGTCGTAAGCAAAGTTTTGATAATTTACTCCCCCTACCCACGCTTTTATATATCCTGTATGCGGGTCCATAGACATTAACCCTGCATGTAAAAAAGTTTTATAATATTTTAATGAATCCAATGGAGTCATGGTGGTATCTTTATCTCCTTGGTGAGTAAAGACGGACATTTTTGTTGGGGTATTAAACACAATTTCTATAGAATCTTTTGGGTAAACATGCGATTGATGTCCACAATCTTCTGCTTGACAAACATATTGGTTACCTACTTTCTTTACAAAATCTCCTCTTCTTCCGCAATTGGCACACTCTTGTCCTGTCATTATTCTATATCGAGGAGAGCCTTTAATCATATTGTCTAGTAATTGCTCATACTGTTTTTTAGAGATTCTATGGTCATAAGGATATTTTGATTCTCTGTACTTTTTTAGGTGAGCACTAAATTCTTCTTGTAAATGATTACCAATATGTTCCTGAACAGCGAACTCAGCATAGGTTTGCATTCTGGAATCTATTGTGGTGTAAATTTTCAATCCGTCTTTATAAATATTGTATGGACTTCCGTCTTTTTTGGTATAAATATAATTTCCTTCTTCATCTTTTTCTTGCAGTTTTTCTTGCAATTCTAGTCGAAGTGTTTCTCTGAAATAAGGTGCTATTCCTTCTTTGTGGTCAACAGGTTTATAGTCCAATACAATTGGCAACACTCTAAGAGAGTCGTATTCTTCTTGAGTAAGTAGATCGTTTTTTTTCATTTGCGAAAGTACAACCTCTCTTCTTTTCATGGCATTTTCCGGAAATCTTTTTGGATTATAAAGCGATGGGTTTTTCGCCATTCCAACCAAAATAGCAGCCTCTTCAATACTTAATTCAAAAGGTTCTTTATTAAAGTAAACATTGCTTGCGGATTTAATGCCTACTGCATTATAAATAAAATCGAACTTATTAAGATACATGACAATAATTTCTTCCTTGGTATATCTTTTCTCAATTTCAACAGCAATAATTTGCTCCTGAATTTTTTGTTTGATACGCTCTATTATGTTGCTAGCTTTATGTTCAAACATCATTTTTGCCAATTGTTGTGTAATAGTACTGGCTCCTCCGGCTTGTCCCATTTTGGCTACTGCTCTTACCAGTCCTCTAAAATCAATTCCTGAATGATTGTGAAAACGCTCATCTTCTGTAGCAATAAGTGCATTGACAAGATGTGGAGATAAATCTTCATAATTAACATTTACTCGATTTTCTTTAAAATACTTCCCTATTACTTTGCCATCTGCTGTAATAATTTCGGAAGCTAAATTGCTAGTAGGGTTTTCCAATTCACTTAAATCCGGTAGAGGATCAAACCCCATGGCTCCATGTTTGGCACTTAAGAAAGTTAGATAAGCTACTATTAACGGTAAAAGTACTATTATCCAAAATACAACAAAATGTTTTGTTTTGTTGGGCTTGTCTTTTAAAGTTGTTTTTTTATCTTTTTTCAAAGGCATTATTTCAAATGTGTGTTGGTAGTGGCAAATATATTTATTTTAGATGAAGTACTACGTTTAAATTACTTAAAAAACACTAACATTTGCTTTACCAAAAAGCTTTTGTATTTCTCCTGATTTTTTAAAATCATCCGGGCTTTTTGCAATTAATTCCTTATTATTTATCAACCAAATCTCATCAGAAAAATGCAGTGCAAGGTGCAGCTGATGCGATGAAATAATAATGGTTTTATCAGATTCAACTACTAACTTTTTTAGCATCTCAAATAATTCAGATTGATTCACTAAATCCAAATGGGACGTAGGTTCATCCAAAAATATAATGGGCGTATCTTGTGCAATAGCTCTAGCTAATGCTACTTTTTGTCTTTCGCCATCACTTAAATTGGTGATGTTTCTGTTGGCAAAATCTGTTAGTCCGCAAATTTTTAAAGCATGACTTACCAATTGGTTATCTAAATTATTCTTAACTGCCAACCAATTCATATAAGGATAACGTCCGAATGCAACAAAATCTTTTACAGCTACATTTTGAATGGCAGGGGGATGTGTTAATACTACACTGTATAGTTTGGACTTCTCTTTAATACTCAATTTATTTACATTCTGCTCGTTGATTAAAATTGTACCTTTTAAAGGCGTTTGTAAACCCGATAAAGTTTTTAGTAAGGTTGATTTTCCTTGCCCATTTCTTCCTATAAGTGTAATTAGTTTGGAAGAATTAACACTTACATTAATATCCTTTACCACGAATTTATTTTCGTAGCCCACCGACAAATTAGCTATTTGAAGCATGTTTTTCAATTGAGTGCTGCTATTTTTTTATTTTTTAAAATTATCCATAAAATGATAGGAATACCAATAAGAGAAGTTACTGCATTAATAGGTAATGTTTTATCGCTTCCCGGCAATTGAGCAATAATATCTGCCAGCAACATAATGTTTAACCCTAATAATACACTTACAGGAACCAATTGAAAATGGTTGGAGGTCTTCAACAACATTCTGGCAATATGAGGAACAATAATCCCAACAAAACCGATAGGACCACAAAATGCCGTAATAGCTCCTGCTAAAAGAGCTGTGATAAGAATTACCAAATACCGAGTTGTTTTTACATTAACACCTAATGTTTGAGCATATTCTTCCCCTAATAGATAAGCATTTAGTTGTTTGGAAATAGCAAAAGCACCTGCCACTCCGAAAACAACCAACACCAATAACAAGGTGAGTGAATTGGAAGATACCGAAGAAAGATCTCCCATGGTCCAAAGTACAAAAGATTTAAGTGATTCTTCTGATGAAAAATATTCCATAATACTTATTAATGCCGTTGCCACACTCCCTATCATGATTCCAAGAATTAAAACCGTCATAATATCTTTTAGTTTAGCAATGGCTGCCATCAATATTAATAAAATAGCAACTGCTCCTAACACAGCACTTATAACAATGCCATAGTTGGCTAACCAATCAATAGTACTAGCAGAAATACCCAATACAGCAAAACCCATAATAAAAACTGCCACTCCCAAACCTGCCCCTGAGCTTATTCCTAAAATATACGGTCCTGCCAAAGGGTTTCTAAATAAGGTTTGCATTTGCAATCCACTAACAGCCAATGCACTGCCCGAAAGTATAGCAGCTACTGCTCTAGGAAAACGAGCTTCCATTAAAATAAGTTGCCAACTTTGGTTTTCTACTTCATTGCCTAATAAAATATCGATAATGGCACTAAATGGGATAGCAACAGAACCTAACAGCAAATCGAGTATAAACAAACAAATGCCTGTTGCCACTAATACAATGGTTAATATGGATAAGTTAAATTTCAATGTATAAAAAAATCAGGGTATAAAAGTAGCTATAAAGCCTTATTTAATCCAAAAAATACTAACTACAAATAAATTCTTTTTTTTCAATAGAAAGAATTACCTCATAA
>DATGOR010000211.1:0-2216 GCA_035305805.1 Vicingaceae bacterium
CCGTAAAACTTCTGGCAATGGTAGAAGTCTCAGAAAAATTAAGTTTACAGCCCAGTGTATAAAATGCGACTTTTTTATTCATAAATCCTATTGGGGTTTCCAGATGGATAGAAATCTCGTTATATTTACCTTATTCTTTTAAAGTGGACAAATTTACAACTTATTAATGACATGATAAAACAGATTTTATTGCGAAAAAAACACGTATTTATCTATTTTTCAATAAGTTATGTTTTGTTACTGATGGCATCTTGTAAAAACAATAGCCTTGACACCAAAAACCACCTTGTATTTAGGTATAACGAGCATAAAAACATTAGCTCCTTAGACCCTGCTTTTTCAAAAGACATCTCAGATATATGGGCTACGAACCAATTATTCAATGGGCTGGTTCAAATGGATGGAAATTTGAAAATACAACCCTGTATCGCCAAAAACTGGACGATTTCTGAAGATGCTTTAACATACACATTTTCATTACGTAATGATGTGTATTTCCATAAACATAAGTTATTTGGAAAAGATTCTATTAGAACTGTAAAGGCTTCGGACTTTGAGTATAGTTTAAACAGATTAATCGACAAAAAAGTAGCGTCTCCAGGCGGTTGGGTTTTGGGTAAGGTAAAAAGCTTTAAAGCTGTAAACGATACTCTCTTCGAAATTCAATTAAAACAACCATTTCCTGCGTTTTTGGGTATGCTGTCTATGAAATATTGCTCGGTTGTACCAAAAGAAATTGTTGAATTTTATGGCAACGATTTTAGGTCAAACCCGATCGGCACGGGCCCTTTCAGATTCAAACGTTGGGAAGAAAATTTAAAATTAGTCTTTAGAAAAAACCCTAATTATTTTGAAAAAGACAGCTTAGGCAACCGCTTGCCTTATTTAGAGGCTGTAGCCGTTACTTTTTTACCGGACAAGCAAAGCGAGTTTTTACAGTTTGCCCAAGGCAATATTGATTTTATGATAGCATTAGACGCATCATATAAAGATGAAATTTTAACAGCAAGTGGCGAACTTCGTAATGAATATTCTAATGATGTTGATATGGTTCGCGGTCCATATTTAAATACTGAATATTTAGGTTTTTATATGGATTCAGAGGTGCCTGAAGTTCAATCAGCGCTTATAAGGAAAGCCATTAACTATGGATTTGACAGAAAAAAAATGATGGTGTATTTACGCAATGGCATTGGAACTCCCGCTGAAGGTGGTTTTATACCAAAAGGTTTGCCGAGTTATCATGAAACTCTAGGGTTTATTTACAAACCTGCCATAGCAAAACAATTGGTTGAACAATTTAAAAAAGACAGTGGTATTGAAAATCCTGAAATTACAATTACAACTACTAGTAATTACTTAAGTTTTTCTGAATATATACAACGTGAAATGCAAAAAATCGGACTCTCAATAAATATTAATGTAATTCCTGGAGCTGCTTTAAAAGATGCTAAATCCAATGGCAAACTAGATGTTTTTAGAGCCAGTTGGGTGGCTGATTATCCTGATGCTGAAAATTATTTATCACTTTTTTATAGTAGAAATTTAGCACCAAACGGCCCCAATTATACACATTTTAAAAGTGATTTATTTGACACATGGTATGAAGAAGCATTTACGGAAACCAATGACGAAAAGAGACATTTACTTTATACTAAAATGGACTCATTAATTATAAAACAAGCACCTGTAGTACCTCTTTTTTATGATGAAATTATAAGATTTACCAGAAAAAATATAAAAGGGTTGGAAGTTAGCCCTGTGTATGTTTTGGAATTGAAAAGGGTTGTAAAAAATTAATGGTCTTCTAGGCTTTTACCAATATCATCAATTTCATTTTTAACCAAAACAACCTTCTTTTTCCACCTGTTTTCCAAAATTACATACAGTCCCCAATCTGCAAGTAACCCAATAGGAATGCCCAGCAAATTAATCCCGAAATTATTGTCCCAATCAATATTCCATTCAAAAAACAAATCCAGAATACCTAAAAGGACTCCAAATATCAAGCCTGCAGCGTAATAAAACACAATGCTTAGAATTGCAAACAACCACTTGTTTTGATTGAATTCTGAGGCCAAATCATAAAACCGTTTACCTATAAAATAAATGAGTAAAATACCTAGCATTGTATTTAATTTAAAAACGAGGTTCTTTATAAAAAGTACTGGCGTTTATTCCCTTCTGTATTTTTTAGTTTCCTCAAAAATATGCTC
>DATGOR010000212.1:0-8020 GCA_035305805.1 Vicingaceae bacterium
CGAAATTAATTGAATTTATGATTAGGATTAGTTTTTTTTAGATTTGTTGTTGGAGGGTATCAATTTGAGGTTTGAAGTCTGATTTTTTAACAAAAAACCTCCATGATTTTCAGCAACCTTGTAGGTTTAATAAATTTATTAATGGGTGGTAAACGGCTAATTATTTACTATCTAAAAACTCATTGAATTCATCTACTGTTGTAGAGAAAGTAAAATCATCACTTAATTGGTAATAATGATTTGGTGATGTAAAATTTAATTTTAAGTCTTAAATGCCAAGCTGTTTTTTTAACTCATCAAATGAGTTCTGATAACTAAATTCAGGTTCCAAAAATACGACATTATCTTTATCGTAAATAAAAGAAAATGAATTTTTTACAATGTCAATTTTGTATTCATCGTATTCAATAAAACCGAGTATGGTTTTTAGCTGATTAATGGTAATGCAAAAGTTTAATTGTCCTTCTTTAAAATCATTAAAAGCACTCACTTTTCTATCGTCTATTGTAAGATTACTGAGTTGGATGGTAAGTTCATTCAGGTCTTCATCTTTTAACGGCCAAGGACAACCAATAGCTCCATTGTAATCGGGCATTTTGTAATAATCGTCAAAAGGAATTGCAGTTATTAGTGTGTCTTTTGTAATGCTGTCTGTTGGTTCTTCAGTAATTTCAGTTGGTGGTGCTTTTACTAAGCTCACTTGGTAAAAAGTGCTATCTAATTTTTGGTGGTAAGGAAGGAATAAGATTTTCTTAAATTGAAATTTTTTGTTTTTGATGAAGTAGTGTTGTTGTGTATGTTCATCAATTGCCAATACTGTTGCCGAAACAAGCGAATCGTTGCTAAATTTTATGGTAAAATTTAGGTTTTGGTTTGCCTTAATACCTGTTATTGCTATTTGTTGAACAAAATTTGGAGTTAACAGTTGGTCGTAGGCAAAAAGTTGAATTTTTTCATCGCTTTTAATAATGATGCTTGTTGTCTGAGAAAATGCAAAAGATCCCATTAAGACAGCTATCAGTAAACTGCTGTATTTAGCTAAAAAGCTCATTAAATTGGAATGTATCTTTTAAACGAACTCCTTTTTCGGTATGCTGAACAGTACAACATTCATTAACAGCATCATGCTCTAAAAATAGAATGTATTCTTTGTCGGCAGCTTCATTTAAAAATTTGGCTTTTTCATCTAAGGTTAATAAAGGACGAGTATCATAACCCATTACATAAGGTAAAGGAATATGTCCTACAGAAGGAAGTAAATCTGCCATAAAAACCAGTTTTTTCCCTTGATAATTGATATGTGGAATCATTTGAGCATCAGTATGTCCGTCTGCTAATAATATGTCAAAATAATCAAAACCTTCTTTATCGATAAATTTCAGCTGACCAAATTCCATCATTGGAATAATATTTTCCTTCAAAAAAGAAGCTTTTTCACGTTGGTTAGGTACGGTAGCCCACTCCCAATGCCTGCTATTACTCCAGTAAGTGGCATTTTTAAAAGTAGGTTCGTATTTGGTTCTATCAGCATTCCATTTTACACCACCACCACAATGATCGAAATGTAAATGCGTTAAAAAAACATCTGTAACATCATCCGGATGAAAGCCCATTTTTTTTAGGTTGCCCTCTAACGAATCGTTACCATGTAAATAGTAATATCCAAAAAACTTGTCGTCTTGTTTGTTGCCCATGCCGTTGTCAATAATCATCAAACGGTTTCCATCTTCTATTAATAAACAACGCATGCTCCAACTACACATGTTGTTTTCATCTGCCGGATTGGTTCTTTGCCAAATAGATTTTGGCACTACGCCAAACATAGCACCTCCATCTAATTTAAAATTTCCTGTATTGAGTGGGTAAATTTTCATAACTTCAATTTAAAACAATTGTCTGATTTCATTTTTTAGAATACCAATAGCTACATGGGTGGGCGATTTTTCCAATTTGGACATTACTTCAAAGAGTTTTTGTCCTAATTCAACTCCGGTAGCATTGTCATCCAGATTATCTGCTGCAATATTAATAGCTCGGATAATGTCTTCTTTTACTTTTTTTACTACTTCCCATGACGATGAAGAAATATAGATTTGCTGAGCAACATTGTGTTCAAATTCTGTTTTAATGGTAATAATTAAATTAGCTTGTAACAGCTTAGCACTCATGCCGGGTTTGTGTACTCTTAACACTAAATTTTCAGGTGAAATACGCTCTAAAAATAAAACAATACGCTCATAAGCTTGTAATCGTAAGGGGGTGGTAGCTTTTTGGTTTTCTTTTCTTACTTCATAGAGCTGTTTGCGTTGTTCAGCATCCATAAATTTTTTGATGATTAATAATGTAGCCACTAATACCACTACAGATGGTAGTATGTATTTGGCAATGTCTAGTACTTCTTGCATACGTTATTAAATAATGTTGGATAACAAAAATACGAATTCAAGTGAAAAAAATTGCACCTGCTAAATTACCTCTTGTATCAAATCAGTTTCATATCCTTTTGAAGCTAAATACCTGAATAGTTTTGTTTTACGGTCTGTGGCAGTTTCAGAAGTGAGTTGAGCTTCTTTTTTTTCGGCTAAATAATGTAACGCTTTTTTGTATTCCTCTTCATTTATTTCGTTTTGTAAAGCTTTATCTATCCATTTTTTAGCCACTCCCAATTGATAGAGTTGAGCAGTAATTTTTATTTTTCCCCATCTTTTCTGAGAGAATTTTCCTCGCACATAAGCTTCGGCAAAACGTTCTTCGTTTAAAAAATCATCATCCTCTAATTTTTCAATAATGCTGTCGAAATATTTTTTTTCAACTTTCCAAGCAATTAATCTATTTATAACGTGTTGCTTGCACCGTTCTTGGAAAGAGCAATACCACTTGGCTTTTTCAAGTGCTTTTTCAGGAAGCATATTTTTAAAGAATTGAGCCATAAAAAAGGTACTTTTGCGGCTTTAAACCCGTATTATGCAATAGAAAATCTATTCCGAAGCAAAACAACTGCAAATCAGTCGGCTTCGCTAACTTATCTCCTGTAACCATAGCGATGCTATGCTTTTCGGGTATAAGTTTCTGATTTATTGCTGCTTTGCTTCTCATTACGAAGTTCCATTGCATAATACGGGTTAAATTTAGTTGATTAATTGCTGTAAAAATACACAAACAATCTTCTAAAAAACAACTAAGATGTAAATAGCAAAATGAAGAATAAAAAAGCCCTATATTTATTGCTAAGTGCTAATGCTGTTTCGGGAGTAGCACAAGGCATTAGTATGTTGGCAATTCCGTGGTATTTTGCAGATGTGCTCCAAATGGGATCGGCTTTTGGGGTGATGTATGCCATAGCAACTATTCTTACATTGTTTTGGGGACTTTATGTAGGAACGCTTATTGATAAATATTCAAGAAAAAACATTTTTTTGACCATTACGGCAGTAGGGTGTGTTTTTATTGGAAGTGTTGCAGCTATAGGTTTTTTTAGTGGGGGCTTAGGAGCTTTGGGAATAGGAACGGTATTTTGCTACACCATGTTTGTGTATAATATTCATTATCCAACTTTGTATGCTTTTGGTCAAGAAATTTCCGACAAAAAAGATTATAGAAAAATCAATTCGCTGATTGAGGTGCAAGGACAATCTACCACCATTATTGCCGGAGCTTTAGCAGCTTTGCTTATTACCGGTGTTAATGCTGAATTATTGACAAAATTTGGGTTTGAAAATGCCGATTTTTTATTGATAGAGCCTTGGCAAATGCATGAAATATTCTTATTGGATGCCATAACTTATGCATTAGCATTTGTACTAATTCTGTTCATTAAATATCAAAAAAGTTTTGAAGAAACCATGAATAGCGGTAATATTTTCAATCGATTAAAGTCAGGATTTACCTATTTAAAAGCACATCCTTTAATTTTTTATTTTGGCATCAGTTCTTTTGCCATTTTTGTAATAGTTTTAATTCATATTCATCAATTATTGCCTTTGTATATTTCTAATCATTTGCAAAAATCGGCTTCTGTTTACGCTTCTGCAGAAGTGCTGCAAGCTATTGGTGCACTATCGGCAGGCTTAGGCATACACCGTTTGTTTTATAAAACGAACACCATTAAAGCCATTATTATATTAATGGTGTTGGCTATTGTGGTGCTGCTGATATTAGTGTTTACTAAAAGCGTAAGTGTGCTTTTGTTGAGTTGTTTTATTTTAGGATTAACCAATTCTGGCTCTAGAATAATGCGAGTAACTTATATATTTAACCACATTCCGAATAACATTATTGGAAGAACAGGCAGTGTTTTTCAATCCGTAAATATTTTTTTAAGATTTGTGTTTATTGGTATTTTTTCAATGGCATTTTTCGGAGAAAGTAATCATGTTATTTGGACTTACTTTATCGTAGCGTTTTTCATTCTTATTTCCTTAATTCCGTTAGTATTCTTTTATCGGCAATTAGTAAGTTTAAAACAACCTGATTAATCGTTTTTCTTTAAAACAATATTTTTATTAATGGTGCTTCTAAAAGCATCTTTGCCTAACACTTCTATGTCTTCCATATACAATTTGTAGCCGGGAACTTCTACCAATAAATTAAACTTTCCGGGAGGTAAAATAATAATAAACCTACCTGTGTTGGGGTTAGGAAGGTAGTTGCCATATTCTTCATCTATTTGTAAATCTAAAACAGAGATAGCAGCATCGGTAAATATTTTAGAAGAATCGGAAGTAGTAATGTAGCCTTTTATTACGGTATATTCCGGATCTACTTCATTAAAGGTAACGCTATATATATCTAAATCTCCCAATCCGCCTGCACGCAAAGCAGAAATATAGCCTGTTCTTCCACTTTCAGATTCGCGGTAATTCATATTATCTTCCGGAGTATTAATGGGATAGCCAATATTTTTAACGGTTGTCCATATTCTTTTAACATGATCCCAAGAAGCTTTAAAAATATCGTAACCACCCATACTGGTATGTCCTTTAGAACTAAAATAAAGGGTTTTTCCATCGTTGGAAATGTTAGGGAAATCCTCATCAAATTTGGTATTAACAGTAGGACCTAAGTTTTGAGGTAACCCCCATTTTCCGTTAGGAAGCTTGCGAGTTACATAAATATCTACCCCTCCATAACCTCCGGATCTATTACTGGCAAAGTAAATTTCATTGCCATCAGCAGCGATTGAAGCAGCAATTTCGTGGTCAGAGGAGTTAATCTCTGAAGGTAATTTCTCTAAGTTAATTACCTTTTCTTTTTCGTTATCCATTTCGGCAATAAATAAATCTCCGTAATGGTTGTCGTTTTCAAAATAAAAAAGAATAAACCTACCATCGGCAGATAAACCTACCACTTCTTCATTTCCATTATTTGTATTGATATTTTGATCAAGTTTTCTGGCTTTTTGGAATGCTCCATTTTTCGCTTTAGAGATGTAGGTCTCAGCGAAAAAATTACCATTTTCCATTTTACTGCTTCCATCATCTCTACGAGAGTTAAACACAATAAAGCTTTCATCTTGCGGTACAAAAGGATAATAATCGGGACCTGAAGAATTAATAACATTTCCTAAATTCTCAAAACTTACATCCAATTGAAATTTCATTAACTCTATGGCGTTGTAGCAATATTCAATGTGTTTGGTAACATCTTCATTGGTAATTACATCTTCCTTATTGATGGTTTTAAATTCTTCTAACATTTTAATGGCATCATTAAAACGATACGCATAATGGTAGGCTCTTCCAAGAAGATAATAAGCAGTTGGATTGGGTTTTTCTTGAGCAATTACTTTTTCTAAGTAGGTAACAGCATTCGATTTGTCAATGTTGGTATTCAGGTAACAAACTCCTACACGGTAGTTGAATAAAGGATCATCGGGTGTTTCTTCCAACAATAAAAGGTATTCGTCTAAAGCTTCGTAAAAATTAAGTTGTTCAAAAAGTGCAGCTGCTTTTTTTACCACTGCCTTATCTTGTGCTAGTGTAGAATTAATAACAAGCAATGTAACAACCATCGTTACAAATAATGATTTGATTTTCATAGGGCTAATTTTTATACTACAAAAGTAAGTGTATTTTAAAAATTGAAAAAATTAATTTTCATAAGCTCCTAAATCGGGTGTTCCTACTCGAGGGTTTCCTAAAATATCGAAAGTAACTCCGGTAACTTTTCCTGCATTAACTGCGGGTGAAGATGACCATAATCGATAATCGTCAATAGCTACATTGTTGAACACAGCAGTGCCCGGATTTTGAATAATTCCTGAAAAAACACCTCCACTTAATGAATTAGTAGATTTAATGATGGCGTGGTCAAATTTAAAATGAATGACTCCCGGAGAAAGGGCGTCTGTTTCTAATTCCACATCGTTGTTTCCATCTACAATACAATTTACAAAAACTGCGGAATCAATATCTCTTACTTGCACTGTACCTATTGCATCTTGATAATAATTTTGCATAAACAAAGCAGGTGTTTCTCTAGCACTTTGATCCCAATAATTAGCAATGGTGGAGTGGTAAAATCTATAATTTCCCCCACCTCTTAAAAAAACACTCGACTGTCCTGCCCTTGTAAAAATGGAGTTGGTATCTGTTACCTGATAATTGGTTGCAAGTAGTCCTACTGCCGCACTGTTATTAATTTGACAACCATTTAATCGAAGTTTATTGCTACTGGTTGGTGCATTAGGATTAAATGGCAGCGGTTCCGCTTGAATACCTATAAAAGCATTTTTAATAATGGCATGGTTTATCACATTGTCAGTACTGCCTTCATTAATCCAGATTCTATCCCATTGTCCGGAAATATCCTGCCAAGTATATTCCAAACGAGTACCTTGAAAAGTTACCGGGTCGTTGGGGGTTCCATTTACTACTAAATTACCATCTTTATACACCCATAGCCCTGAATTGTTGTGCAAATGCACTCTAACACCTTGCTCAATAGTAAGCTTATCTAAAGAATCTATTACCAAGTATCCTACAATAACATAAGGTTTGTCATTGGTCCATGTAGCATTTACGGGAGGCTGACTCGAAGAACAGTCGCCATCGAGACAAGAGTAGGGAGGAAGTCCGTTAACATAACGTTTGGGAGTAAAATAGTGAGCATTTTGTCCCCATGCCATCAAGTGTACTTTTTGTTTGTTGCCATTGGTGTTAAACTGTAATTGTTCCTCCACCACAAAAGGGGATAACACACTGTTGGGGTCTATGGTAACCTCTAAGAAGACATAAATACTATCGTTAGCACGAATTTCAACATTGCTGTGTTCGTTTCCGGAAACGCCATCTACATTAATTCTAAACTGAGAATTATTACCATTTTGTAAACGTATGGATGAAATAATTAGGTTATCGGAAGTTCTGTTATAAACTTTTATGCGTTTGGTGGTAGAACTCATGGTAGTAAATACCGTATCGAACAACAAAGTGTCGGTAGAAAAACTTAAAGTTGCATTTGGATTAGAGGAGAAATCGTCTTTTCGGCAAGAAGAAAAAAAGGTGATTCCAACCAGAACTAATAATAATGTGATAATACCAAACTTGTGTGTCATAACTAATGCAAAAATAGAAAACAATTACGTTGAACTAGTTAAATTATTGTTTTTTTGAGAAGTATACCTTTTGTTTTAGCTACAATAGTAGAAATGTGAAGCATTCACGAATACCAAAAAAAGTTGAGTAAAGCGAAGCCATAATAAATACAGGAGTAAATTTAATTGGCTTTGTAGCTTTTATCTAATACCCTATACACTATGAGAAAGTTTTTACCATGACAGTTGTTGAACTAGTCATATTTTTAAAATAAAAACCAAAAACCGTTAATATTTTAATGAAAGGTAAAATTTTAATCAATTTACTTAACTTTACCCTTTGTAAAAAAAATATAACAATGTCAGTAACCAAAGCGGAAAAAGAACCCAAGAAATTGAAAGTAGGAAATGATACTATAAAAAAGGCTTTTGAACTCATGAGTACAGCTAAAGCACTCACAGAATTATACGAAGCCAATAAGGAAA
>DATGOR010000213.1:0-2820 GCA_035305805.1 Vicingaceae bacterium
GCCAACCTAAGTGAATCCATTTCATAGGTCACCTTAGCCATCAATTCCTTATCAACTGGCACTTCGTTATTGAATGGCATATCCACAAAAAAGTACAGCAACTGTAATGCAACAATAAAACAGATCAGTAAAAAAATCCCATTTCGCTGTTGTTTTGAAAATATAAAATAGGATTTCATTTCAAGCTTGTTATTACATGTGCTCTGTTACATCTACCGCACCATCTTCAATAGCTTCTTTCTTTATTGAAATAGCCTTGAGGTATCGTTTCATTTCCTCACGTACTTTTGGGAATAAAAAAAACAGGCCAATCATGTTTGGAAACACCAAGGCCAAAATCATGGCATCAGAAAATTTAATGACGGCATCTAAAGTTGCGGCAGCACCTACTACAACAAAAATCAAAAACAATATTTTATAGGCCATATCTACCGTTTTTCCTTTTCCAAATAAAAATTTCCATGCTTGCAATCCATAATAAGACCACGAAATCATAGTAGAAAAAGCAAACAGTACAATCGCTATTGTTAAAATATATGAAAAGTGCGGAATTACGGAATCGAACGCCATAGATGTTAAATCGACACCGCCAATGGTGTTCCCACTGGCATTTAGAATAACACTACTGGTTTCTGCATTGTAATTAAATACGCTTTGCACATTGTCACCCTCTATGTTAAAAAACACAATTACCAAGGCCGTCATGGTACAGATTACAACGGTATCAATAAATGGTTCCAAAAGCGCCACGACACCCTCTGATGCAGGGTATTTTGTTCTAACGGCAGAATGCGCAATGGCTGCCGAACCAGCTCCAGCTTCATTGGAAAAAGCCGCCCTTTGAAACCCGACAATCATAACGCCCACAAGACCTCCAAGTCCAGCCATAGGCGTAAAGGCACCACTGAAAATTATAGAAAAAGCCAATCCTATATCACTAAAGTTGGCTAAAATAATAACCAAAGACGCCACAATATAAATAGCCGCCATAAAAGGCACTACTTTTTCTGTAATTTTGGCAATCCTTTTTATACCTCCTATAATTACTATACCCACCAGAAAAGCCAGTATTACACCAATTATAACACCATTGGAACCAGTGTCTAAATTCAATAAAGAACTTATTTGTACGGCTGCTTGATTGGACTGAAAAGCATTACCGCCCCCAAAAGAAGCACCCACACAAAGAATGGCAAAAAGTCCACCTAGAATTTTACCAAAACCACTGAAACCCCTTTCCTTTAAACCTTTAGAAAGATAGTACATAGGGCCTCCATAAACGGTTCCCCCATGAACATCTCTATATTTAACACCCAGTGTACATTCTACAAACTTTGTAGACATACCCAGTAGGCCGCAAATAATCATCCAAAATGTGGCTCCGGGCCCTCCAAGTCCTATAGCTACTGCAACTCCTGCTATATTCCCTAAGCCCACTGTACCAGAAACCGCTGTAGCAAGCGCCTGAAAATGCGAAACCTCTCCATGGGCACTTTCATCCCTAATGGTATGCTTTATATCTTCTTCCGCAAGTGGTTCATCATTATTATATAACTTATCTACGCCATGTTTTTCTATATCTACATATTTTCCTCTTACTGTATTAATGGCCGTCCAAAATTTAGTGATACTGGGAAACCTAAAATAAATAGTGAAAAACAAGGCTCCACCAACTAACAATATTACAACAAAGGGAATATTGTAACCCGCTATAGGAACTGGGGTAAGCACAAAGCCTTCCCACCATGTAGCTATGGGCATAAAGGCATCGTTGACTTTTTCATCTAAACCCTTTTCTTGTGCAAATGTTAAAAATGGAACTATTAAAGTGAATGATGAAAGAAAATATTTCTTCATAAATAGTTGGTTTTTTTTTTTAAATTAATTGGTTGAGAGCAATATGCTAAAAAAAAACGGTTTAATAAAACATCAGTTGTTAAAAAGTCGCCCGCCCACCCCATTCTCTTTATGGAATTGGTAGTTTTCAACTGGCCAAAAAAAGCATCACAAATCAAAAACCGACGACCTTTTTGTATAGAGCATGTCTTTTATACGCATCCAAAAGGCCAAAAACAAATACAGGGCAAAACCAAAGCCTAAGGTCACAAATGTTAAATACATAAACGATGTTCTTACCACTTTTGCCCTTATGCCCAGTCTATCTGCTATACGCTGGCAAACATAAAAACCCCTTCTTTGAAAATACAGTAATGCTTTGTAAAAAATGTTCATGCTGCAAGTTAATCAATTTCGTTGTAAAATAGAACTGCCAATGGCACATTGCAAACACCTATTTTTATCACAGTACGTATTTTTCAATTCGAGTAAGCCTTGCGAATGCATTGCAGAGCTTGAAATCTTCTTTAATGAATTGAATTTTTCCACAATGCTGTTATTTTCTGAAGAAACAGATGCTATTAATTCTATTATCAACTCGTCTATATTTTGCCCTAGGCTTTTTGCATAACTGAATTTTAACGGCAAAATGGTATTGATGAGCAACAAATCGATAAAGGATTTAGTAAGTTTCTTTTTTGTTGTTTTAGACAACTTGTTGAAGGTATAATGCGATTCCCAAAACGGCGAAACACCAACAGAAAACAGTTTATAAAAACCATTTAGGGTATTAATTTCTATGATTTTTGAAAATAGATTTTGGTTCTGATGGTATAAAGCGGCCAATTGCGACAATCTAATGGTTGGAAAATTAGGCGGGCGCAACCTAAAAAACTGAACAGGTATTACACTGTTATTTGATAGCGAAAACTTTTGTTTTAAAAACCCATATTCCTTTACCAGTTCCAAATAGTAAGCATCTTC
>DATGOR010000214.1:0-8460 GCA_035305805.1 Vicingaceae bacterium
GATAGAAACGGCCGATGGAACAACAACCCCAAAACCGAATGCGGCCTGCATTTGTAAATTCTAATTTATTTTATACATTTACAAAAAAATAGATATACACAAAAGGTGCATATATACAATAGCACTATGTTAGATATGTATACCTTTGGTTTACATATATAAAAGTTGATCTCAATTACAATAAACAAGATGGATAAACCAGAAGAACTTTTAGTTTCGAATTTGATATTACCAATAGTAAAAGATCTTATACTACCTAAGGTTCAAGCTGTGTTTAATAAATTTTCAGTTACAAATACTACCCAAAGTAAAGTTGAAGAAAACTTTGACAGTTATCTTACTCAGCGTTATGAGAAATTTCTAACTATTGATACTTTGGTATTTCCTAATAAACAAACTCTTTTAGATGTCTTATATCAGCCTCTAACTTTAAGCTGTCAAGATGGAAATAGAAATTCTAAGGTTGAAATAAAAATAGATAACTATCCAGACAACTTAATACCAGAGTACTTCAGAGTAATCATTGAAGATACTGCTGGAATGGGTAAGTCTACCATCACAAAAAAATTATTCCAATCAATAATTTTAGAAAAAAAAGGGATACCTATTCTCATAGAATTGAGTCAAATAAACAACAAGAATAATATTCTTAAAGAAATACAAAACCAACTTTCAACTATTGGTAAAAAGTTGAGTCAAGATCTTATATTGAAATTAATTAACGAAGGTGACTTTATATTTTTATTCGATGGCTTTGATGAAATAGCCTTAGATGATAGAGAATATGTAGTTAGAGAATTACACAAATTCATAGAAAAGGCTAATCATAATTATTTTTTAATAACATCTAGACCAGAAGATTCTTTGGCTTCGTTCGGAGATTTTCAAAAATTCAGCGTAAACCCCTTAAAAAAAGGAGAGGCATATAGCCTATTAAGTAAATATGATACATATAGTTATCATTCTATTTCCAAAAACTTAATCAAACAACTTAACGACAATCCAGACGATTCTCTTCAAGAATATCTGAGTAACCCATTTTTAGTTTCGTTGCTCTATAAGTCATATGAATTCAAAAAAGATATTCCTGTCAAAAAGAGTCAATTTTACCAGCAGGTTTATGACGCACTTTTTGAGACTCATGATCTGTCTAAAGAAGGCTATTTAAAAAGAGATAAATACAGTAATTTACATATTGATGACTTTGAAAGGGTCTTGAGGCATATCGGTTATTTCACCTCAATCGAAAATAAAGTTGAGTATGATAAAAACACAATTATAAAATTCATTGATAAAGCTAAAAAACACCTAAGTGACCTTAATTTTAGATCAAGTGATTTTCTTAAAGATTTAATTAAAACTGTTCCCATTTTTAAAAAAGAAGGAAATTATTTCAAATGGGGGCATAAATCTCTTCAAGATTATTTTGCAGCCAAATTCATTTGGATTGACTCAAAAGAATCGCAATTACCTATTCTTGAAAAAATTTACAAAGACCCCAAGGTCAAAAGATTTCACAACCTTTTAACCATATATTATGAACTCGATCCAAATGGTTTTGATAACACTATTTTAAAATGGACATTGACAGATTTTCAAACGTTTGTAGCTTCAAGCTACAAAGATTGGAACAAGAAAGATAAAAGGATAAAAACACGTATTGAAAATCATTACAACAAATCATGTGTAATAGCAATTACAAAAAAGGAAGACTATGATATTATCCGTTCAGGAAAGGATAAAAGAAATAGAGATACACATGAGTATTATAGAAAAAAAGTAAACTTTAAATATTCTATAAAGAATTCAAATCACACAACTTTTAATTATTTTGAGAACCCAAAAGTTGTTTCATTATCTTTTATTGGAATTGACTCTAGAAAACATACCTTAATAGAGTTAATTAGTTCAACTCATCCAAAATTAGCTGAATACAGAAGACATAAAGTCCATTTAAAAGATTTACCAAATCTAAAAGAAGATTGTATTTATAAATTGGATGATAATAAATTAAATGATTTGAATCAAGATGCTGTATTTGAAACGACAAACGATTTAATAATGAGCGATTATAGCTTCAAATTTGACCCTGCATTGAAGAAATTAAATGAAATTCTAAAAGCAGAAATCAATAAGGTAAAAGACGAATTATTAGATTGGTAAAAACTAAGCTCCCCCAGCTCCCGCGAGTTTAACGAAGTGTAACTCCCACCACCTTGCCAAATGATAACTAAAAAGCAGCTTGTCATTTTAGATTTTAGCGTAAGCGTAAAAATTCTTAATGGCATAGCGGTAAAAGATATAGAAGTTAAACGCTATGCCATTAAATTGTTCTACTTTTGTTACACAAAAAGAACAATTAAAATGTCAAGCTGCGAGGGGCCTGATGCCTCTCAATTTAAAGGAAAAATCGGTTTTGGTTTTTAAATTATCAATGGATGTCAAAAAAACACAATATATTATTTTTGGCGTTATTTGCGTCAGTTGTAATGGGGCTTTATGTTTATGAATTATATAATAAATCATATTTAGGTAAAAATTTTAATGTAGCTGGCGGAAAAATCATAAAATATTCCATTGTAAGTTCAGTCAATGACAACATAATAACTTACGAATATTTTGTAGATGGTAATAGGTATTATAGAAAATTTACAACATTGAATCAAACACTAGATAGTTGTTATGATAATATAAAGAACTGTCAAGGTTATAGATTAATGGTTGTGTATTCAAACGAAGATAATAGTAAGAGTTTAATAAACCTAAACCGCTTATATATTGAGGGAGAGCAAATAAATAAAGAAGAATTAGATTTAGATGATTTTAAATAAAGGAACATGGTAAAGTTGGATTTGGTAAAGATGAAATGCTTAGCTACAAGCAAAAGCATAACAGTGCGGTACAAATTTAAGGAGCCAAGCGGTTTGTTTTCCACTGTTGGTTGTCCGTAAGGGTGTAAACAATTCTATCGTGCAGGCGGTTGGGTCTTCCTTGCCAAAATTCCATTTTAAAAGGTTTTACAATAAATCCTCCCCAATTTTTGGGTCGAGGTATGGCTTGGTTTTCAAATTTCATCGTCAATTCTTTTACTTTGTTTTCCAACTCCTCTCTAGATGCAATGGAAGTACTTTGTGCTGATGCCCACGCTCCAATCTGACTTTCTCTCGGTCTGTTGGCAAAATAAGCATCCGACATGGCTTCATTAGCTTTAAACACCTTCCCTTCTACCCTAATTTGACGTTCTAATTCTACCCAAAAAAAATTTAACGCTACTTGGTTATTTTCTTCCATTTGCTGTGCTTTTTGGCTGTTGTAGTTGGTGTAAAATACAAAACCCTCCTCAGAAATATCTCTTAAATACACCAACCGCAAAGATGGTTGTCCGTTTTTGCCCACCGTAGCAACAGACATGGCATAAGGATCTACCACTTGAGCACTTACCGCCTCTTCAAACCAAATTTGGTATTGTTGAAATGGGTTTTTATGAATGCTGTCTTCGTTCAATGGTTTCCCCGCAAAATCTCTTCGGATAGAGTTGATGTAATTCTTTAATTCTTCCATGTTTTTAAGGTAGTTTAGAAGTGTTAAAACAAAA
Organism: Vicingaceae bacterium; assembly: GCA_035305805.1. GTDB lineage: Bacteria > Bacteroidota > Bacteroidia > Flavobacteriales_E > Vicingaceae > BRH-c54. The sequence goes on from DATGOR010000214.1 coordinate 3,596, forward strand.
TTAGTCAATAAAACATAGGTTAATACTAATTTTTTTCTTTAATTTAACCTCGTAAAATGAACAAACCATGATATTAAATCCGTTAGATTATAAAATAGCCGAATTAAACAAACTTTCACCCGAAAAGGGACGCTTGCTTATTGCAGAGCCTTTTTTGTCCGATCCTTATTTTAAACGTTCTGTAGTATTGCTTACCGCTTACGATGAAAAAGAGGTGGTGGGTTTTATTCTTAACAAACCTCTATTTACTTCCTTAGATAAGCTTTTTCCTACTGAAATTAATAACGATAAATTTCCGGTATTTTTTGGTGGTCCGGTAGAAACAACCTCGCTACATTTTATTCATACATTAGGCACTAACTTGCAGGAAAGTAAACACATTTCAGGTAATTTGTTTTGGGGCGGAAATTTTGAACAATTAAAATCATTGATTAATAACAACGAAGTAGCACCTACTGAAATTATGTTTTTTACCGGATACTCCGGTTGGTCGGTAAAGCAAATGAACGATGAAATAAACCAAGATTCATGGATTATTTCCAACATCAACACCAAAATTTTTAACCGCCAAAACTTATGGAAAGAAGTGCTTAAAAAGAAAGGTGGAAAATACGCTATGTTTACTCAGTTTCCTGAAGATCCAAGTATGAATTAATTGAAATTTGAATTATCATGAAGATGTTATTCTTCATTGTTTCTTTCCTATTGGCTGCCACCGTTTTGGCACAAACAGACGATTATGTATTGGAGAAAGAAAAATCATCTGCTACTAAAAGAACACACCAAAACAATAGCGATAACGAATCTGTAATTTACGGCATCAGCAATCCCGATTACACCAACCACTTATTGACCCCCACTTCATTTACACTTAAAAAACGGGAGATTCGCTTGGCTTCTTCGGATATTATTTTTGCAAAAGTTAGCTATGGACTTACCAACTCTACCACTGTTTCGGTTAATACCGCCATGTTTGGCATGCTCATTCCTTCTATTAAATATAGCATTGCCATTAATAACCAAATGACCATTGCCGGAGCTTTATCGGGCGGACAGTTATTGGCTATCAGCGAAGATTCCATTATTGGTTTTGCCGGTGGAAGCTTGATGGGAACATTGGGAAATATTCAAAACAATCTTACAGCCGGAATAGGGTTTTATTACGCTAAAGGAAGTTTTGACTTTGTAAACAACGATAATGAAATGCCGTTTTTTCATTTCTTTATTGGCGGACATCGTCAAATCAGCCAACGACTGTTTTTAAGTTTTGATGTAATGTATTTTCCTTTGTATCAGGTTTATACCGGAAGTGCAGGAATAAAAATAACCTTAAAAGAAAACATGTCGCTGGGAATTGGAGTAATGCCCATTGCCTGGAACGATGTAAGCACCAACAACGGTATTGAGTTTCAACCCATACTTATTCCACTGCTTTCTTTTAAAATGTTGTTGAATAAAAGTGATTGAGCAGTTTCTCCTACCCTTCGTAATATTTACTTCTGAATAATTTAAGATAATCGTCCGGCACTTTGGTTTCAAAACTAACTTCCTTTTTGGTGGTTGGATGAATAAACACCAATTGCTTTAAATGCATTGCCATTCTTCCTATTGGGTTTACTTTCGATTCGTATTTTTTATCCCCAATGATAGGATGTCCTAAGCTTTTTAAATGAACACGTAACTGGTTTTTTCTTTCCGTTTCTTGGTAAGCTTCCAGTAAGGTATAATATTCGTTTTTCTTTATTACTTCATAATGAGTAACTGCTTTTTTAGCTTCTTTAGGATTATTGGTAACATACATTACCAAGGCTTTGTTTTCTTTCAAATAATTGTCAATAGTTCCCACATCTTCTTTAAAAGTGCCTTCGGTTACAGCAAGATATTTCCTTTTGGCAATGGTTTTATCCCATGTTTTTTGTAAAGCTATTTGACTGTTTTTATTTTTTGCCAACACCATCAATCCCGAAGTATCTTTATCTAATCTATGTACCACAAAAATTGTAGCCATGGGGTCGTCTAATTGAACATGGTGCTTAATGGTTTTATAAACTGTTTGCACTTTGGGATTTCCTGTTGAAATGGACAACAAACCACTTTTTTTATCCACTACTATCACATCGTCATCTTCAAAAACAATGGTTACGCCTTGGTAACTCATTTCCTTAAAAGGCTTGTCCCAACTTACCTTTACCACATCTCCTTTTTTTAGTTCAAAGTTAAATTGCTTGGTGATGGTGTTATTAACCATAAACTGTTTACGAGCAAGCATTCCTTTTAATTTCGTGCGGTTTTTATCTTTTATGGTAGATGTTAAAAAATCAAGCAGTTCGGCATTCTGGGTAACTGACAACCTGCTAATTCTACTTTTCTTGTTGTTTTTTTTGAGCATAGGAAATGAATTATGGGGCAAAGTTAGGTTTTAAGTTTTAATGCGAAAGTAATTTATTATCCTGAGTTCGATTATTATTTGTGAAGTTGTGTAATTTCGTTATCTAAAATAAAAAACTATGATTACGAAAGACAGTATTGTTAAAAATTGGCTAACACGCTACACCGGATTACCATTAGAAGATTTTGGGAAATATATTTTGCTTACCAACTTTAACAATTACGTGGAGTATTTTGCTAAAATAAAAAATGTTCCTGTGGTTGGAAAAGACAAAGCCATGCCCAATGCTACTGCGGACGGAATAACCATTATAAATTTTAGCATGGGAAGTGCCAATGCCGCTACCATTATGGATTTATTAAGTGCCATTCAACCTAAAGCTTGCCTGTTTTTAGGAAAATGCGGTGGATTGAAAAAAAAGAACAACATTGGTGATTATATTCTACCCATAGCAGCCATTAGAGGAGAAGGAACATCTAACGATTATTTTCCAACAGAAGTGCCTGCATTACCTGCATTTACTTTGCAAAGAGCTGTTTCTACCACCATTAGAGAATTTAAAAAAGATTATTGGACAGGAACAGTTTATACCACCAACAGAAGAGTTTGGGAGCACGATGAGGATTTTAAAAACTACTTGCGAAAAATTAGAGCCATGGCAATTGATATGGAAACAGCTACTTTATTCATTACCGGGTTTTATAATAAAATTTCTACAGGTGCTTTATTGTTGGTTTCCGACCAACCTATGATTCCCGAAGGAGTGAAAACTGACAAAAGCGACCAAGTGGTTACTAGTAATTATGTAGAAGAACATATTACTATCGGCATACAGTCTTTAGAAGAAATTAAAAACAATGGATTAAGTGTGAAACATCTGAAATTCTCTTATTCCGAGGATTAATTAAATGCCCCATGACACATACCGATATTATAAAAGATTTAAAAAACAAAGTATATCATCCTATTTATTTTCTTACGGGAGAAGAACCTTATTACATTGATTTAATCTGCAATTTTATTGAAAAGAATGTGTTGGATGAAGCCGAAAAAGAATTTAACCAACAAGTCATTTATGGTAAAGATACCGACATGGCCACCATCCTTGCTTCGGCTAAGCGTTACCCCATGATGGCAAATCATAATGTAGTGATTGTTAAAGAAGCACAGCACCTTGCCAAACAAATGGAAGAGCTAGAGCCTTATTTAGACCAACCTACCAAAAGCACTATTTTGGTATTTTGCTATAAATACAAACCTCTAGACGGAAGAAAAGCGGTTACCAAAAAACTAAAAAAACAAGCTGTATTTTTTGAATCTAAAGGTATTTATGAAGATAAAATTCCCGTTTGGATTGAAGCTTACCTAAAAGCAAAAAACTACACCATAGATGCAAAAGCCACTCATTTAATAACAGAATCTTTAGGAACCAATTTAGGTAAAATAGCCAATGAATTGGACAAACTGATTATAAGTTTACCTGAAGGAACAAGCATTAACGCAAGTATTGTTGAGGAAAACATAGGTATCAACAAAGACTTTAATATGTTTGAATTGAATAAAGCTATTGGTTCAAAAGACATTATAAAAGCCAACAGAATTATTAATCATTTTGCAAAAAATGAAAAAGAATACCCCATGCCTTTTGTTATTGCAATGCTATACAGTTATTTCACCAATATTTTAAAATTACATTACCTAAAAGATAAAAGCCAACGTGCTGTTGCTGCTGCGTTAAAAGTAAATCCCTTTTTTGTAAACGATTACTACACTGCTGCTAAAAATTACGACATCAGAAAATCGGTAAAAATCATTGAGTACATCAGAGAGTATGATTTAAAATCAAAGGGTGTAAATAATGTTTCTGCCAGTTGGGGAGAGCTACAAAAAGAATTGATTTTTAAAATACTGCATTAAACCCGGATGATGTATTAGAAATTCGACAGGAGGGTTTTAGTTATTCCACCAAGAATTTTTCAGTTAACACAGTCCCTTGAGAGGTAATTCTATAAACATACAATCCTGTACTTAAAAAAGATAAGTCAATGGATGAATTCAGTTGATTTTTCTTTGCAAAAACTTCCTTTCCAGCCATATCAAACAATTGAACATCAACCACTTTGTTCGTTAAAAGATGTAGTTGTTTTTGGCTATAAAATGCAGAGAGTTCATAGCTGACTTGGCGACTAATAGCTACTATATTAAAATATTCAAATTTACCATCAAAATCGGTTTGTTTTAAACGATAATAATACGTTGCAGGAGCATTTTTACCAATGGCATCAAAAAAGTGGTAATGACTGATGACCGAAGAATTTCCTGCCCCACCAATGGTAGCAACGGTTTCAAAATTGATAGCATCTTCACTTCTTTCAAGTGTAAAATAATCGTTATTAATTTCTGTTGCTGTAGTCCATTGTAGTAAATTAATATTATCTGCTTGTGCTTCTCCGGTAAATTCAAGTAATTCAACGGG
>DATGOR010000215.1:0-2741 GCA_035305805.1 Vicingaceae bacterium
AACAATCTTATCTACGCCAACACCTCTTTTGCGCATTTCCATCATGGCACATTGCCCTATATCATTTTTTGGCAAACGTGTTACAAAATCGACTGAAATACCGTAGTTGGCTAACGACACGGCCACGTTAGATTCGCCACCGCCATACACAACATCAAAATTGTCGGCTTGCGAAAACCTTAAAAATCCTTGGGGAGCCAATCTTAACATGATTTCTCCAAAAGTTACTACTCTGCTCATTCAATAAAAAATTTTATTAGTTGTTCTGTTTTGGTTAATCGTTTGAACTGATTGTAAAATGCTATTCAATCAGTAAATTAACAACCCTTTTTCCTTAAGTTTAATCATTAACAATTTGATGTAAGCAAAAAAAACTTATTTTTGTTCAAACGTTGAAACAAATGTATAGAAAAATTGGCTAACAAAAAAAAAACCACCATTAAAGATATTGCCAATGTTTTGGGTATTACGCCTTCGGCCGTTTCCAAAGCGCTAAACAACCACCCTAGGATTAGCGATAAAACCAAAACCGCAGTTTTACAGATAGCCAAAAACCTTGACTACCAACCCAACTATCTTGCCAGTGCCTTGCGGAAAGGCAAAAGCAATCTGGTTGGCGTTATTATCCCTAAGGCAAACAGCCATTTCTTTTCTTCTATCATTGAAAAAATTGAGGAAGTGCTCAACAACAAGGGGTACAATGTTATTATTGCCCAATCTAACGAATCTTATGAAAAGGAATGTAAAAGTATCGATGCCCTTTTGTACACGCAAGTGGATGGCATTATTGCTTCTATGGCCAATGAAACCGTAAAATTGGATTATTATGAAAAAATTAAGTCCAAAGGCATTCCACTTATTTTATTTGACAGGGGCGAAAACGATTTGAATGTGGATTATGTTGGCATTGACGATTATTTAAGCAGCCAAATGGTTATTGAACACCTTGTTGCACAGGGCAGCAAAAGAATAGCCCACATAGCCGGTTTTAGCCATACCCGTATATACAAAAACAGAATTAGAGGTTACAGGGACGCCCTGGAAAAATTTGGGTTGCCCATAGAAGATTCGTTAATTGTAGAAAGTAATTTACGTATTGAAGACGGTAGGAAAATCATGAAGCAGCTTTTAGAATTAAAAGAAAGGCCAGATGCTGTTTATGCTGCCGGCGATTATGCCGCTTTAGGTGCGCTTCAGGTCATGCAGGAAAACAATATTCGCGTTCCAGACGACATGGCTTTGGTTGGCTTCAGTAACGAGCCTTTTACGTCGCTTGTAACACCTTCTATAAGCTCTATAGAGCAGCATAGTGAGCAAATTGGCCAGATAGCCGCCAAAACATTGCTGAAAAGGATTGAAACAAAAAATAAAAACGTGAGCCTAAACAAGCTAATCCTTCAACCGGAGCTTATTGTAAGAGCTTCTTCAAAAAAACTTCAATAACTGTTTCCCTGAAAAAATGGTTCACTAAAATTGTTAATTATTATTTACTAACTTAAAATTTAGCTATTTTAGACCTACTATTTCAGAAAGGTATTCTGAATGTACAAAAGCAACTTATGAGAAAATCAATCTTTTTGTTTTTTATGTTTCTTGGAGGATTGGCAATATCCCAGAATGGAAATAAAACCATCTATAAATTTGACTCCATTGTTTCTTTAGAAGTACCTAATAACTATTTTGAAACAGATACGTTGGTTGATGGCGTACCGATACACCAAATTCGTTTTAAAACCAGCACCTACCATTTTATTGCCCAAAAAGTGCTTTTTGAAAGGGACGACCAAAAAGAAAGCCTCTCTAAATTGCCTTACAATTATGCAAGTTTGCTGGATGAGTACGACCGTGTTATAGCCAGAATGCGCAACAGAATACCCTACAATTTCAAATCTAAAGAACTTGTGGAAAAAGAAGGTTTTAAAGGCTACAACCTAAAGTTTACCAATAATTTGGATTCACTTGTTTATGAAACAGAGTTTTATTTGCTTAACAAAAACCTATATACTTTTTATTATGCCAGTGAAACCAATTACAACAAGCACGTAAAAGATTCCATCTTTAATTCCATTGCTGTAAATACCGATAATAAAATTAGCCAATATTTGGGAAAACCGCCTAAGTATAGGATAGGCTATGTAATTTCAACTTATTTTTTCCTAACACTTATATTAGCCGGTATAATTATCTATACAATCAAAATTTATAGAAAAAAACAAAAGTAAAACGCCAAAGTTCAGTATTTAAATACTGTGCTTTGGCGTTTATTCTATACAACATTTGAAAAAGCTTAGCCCGCTTTTTGTTTTTTCATTTTATCGACTTTAGCCTGATGCAATTCATCTTCATAAAGTCCTTTTTTTCTATTTATTTTCATTTGCTCCAAACGTTCCAGTTCCCTTTTAATTTCCTGGCTCCTTTTGTTCAAGGCAAGGTACTTTTCGTCCCTGAGTTCTTGGTTCCTTATTTTCCTTTGCCTTTTTTCTTCTTCAAGTCTTTCCTGTTCAAGCTTCAGTCGCTCTTCCTTTTTTTTCTCTAAAAAAACGGGGATATATGAATAGCCATACATACCAGCAAATAATAACGCCAAAATTGCCAATATAAAATAACCATGTTCCATAATACTTAAATTAAGGGTTAATTAATTTTCGCTTAAACGCATATACCAAAATACCCTATATTACTGTAAATGAAAAAATTATAAGTCAAATTACCCAAAAAAAAGATAAAATAAAGAAACGCAC
>DATGOR010000216.1:0-2017 GCA_035305805.1 Vicingaceae bacterium
CCATCATGTTTAAAATCATGAAGCACACGAGCCAGGGTTTCAATTACAGTACCAGTCATATTCGCTAAATCGGAGCGAGAAAGTAATATTTGTGTGTTTTCTATCGTATCAACTTTATACTTATCATGTAAAATCAATAAATTAAGAGCCACCCGTTCTCTTACAGTACGTTGGGACAATACCGCCATAAGATTTGCCAAAACGCTAAATTCGTGGCTCAAACTTTTTAATAACAAACGTGAAAATGATGAAGAGTTTTTAAGTATTTCATTAAAATCTTTTATGGTTATAAATGAGATTATAGAGTTTTCTATGGCAACTGCAGTATCTCCATACGTGCTTTCACTTAAAACTGATGAATACCCAAAAAATTCGCCTGCGTTATAGATATATATAATTTGCTCCCGGCCATCATTGTCCATCTTGTATTTTTTTACTTTACCACTTTGTAAATAAAAAATACCAGAAGGCAATGTATCTTCTGTGAATATGGGTTGATTTTTACGATACTTTTTATCAACCATAATCTGTTCAAGAAACTCCCTATCGTTGAAAGGTAATTCGCTTAAAATATATTGACTGTTAAATGTGAATTTTGTAATCATTATTAAGTTTCAAAGTTACATTTTATTTGCTTTTTTAATCTAAAATTTGATTTAAATCAAATTTTATCAAGATACCAGTCAACCCTGTTTGTTATTTAGTATAGTATCTTTGGAGCAATAATTAAAAAGTCATTTTTATGAAAAAAATTGAGCAATTAAATACGCTTGGAATCCATCCAACCAAAGACTATTTCTGGAATTTACCAATTTCTGAATTAGTAACACATACCCTTCAAAAAGAGCAGGGTGTACTTACAAACACAGGAGCTTTAGCTTGTGACACTGGTGAATTTACTGGACGGTCGCCAAAAGATAAATATATTGTAAAAGATAGTATTACAGAAGATTCTGTTTGGTGGGGTGATGTAAACCATCCCTTTTCGACAGAAGATTTTGATAATTTATATGATCGTGTTACAGCCCATCTTTCCAACAGAGAAATTTATATAAAAGATGTTTATGCGGGCAGTAAAAAAGAATATCAATTAAAGGTAAGGGTCATTACAGAAACACCCTGGCAAAGCTTATTTGCCAATAATCTTTTTTTAAGACCCACAAAAAAAGAGTTGGAAACTTTTGAACACGAGTGGCTCATCCTTGCTGCTCCCGAATTTAAAGCAAACCCAAAATTAGACAAAACCAGACAGCATAATTTTACCATTATCAATTTTACAAAAAAAATAATCCTTATTGGTGGTAGTGCCTATACAGGTGAAATTAAAAAAGGCATTTTCTCCATTCTGAATTACATTTTACCACATGACAAAAATGTACTATCGATGCATTGTTCTGCCAATATAGGGAAAGATGGAAATACAGCCGTATTTTTTGGTTTATCGGGTACTGGGAAAACAACCTTGTCTGCAGATCCATCAAGAGTGCTTATTGGAGATGATGAACACGGATGGGATTCAGAAAACGTGTTTAATTTTGAAGGAGGTTGTTATGCAAAATGTGTTAATTTGAGTGAAGAAAAAGAACCCCAAATATTTTCAGCAGTGCGCTTTGGAACTTTGCTTGAAAATGTACGCTTCTATGAAGGCTCGGATGTCGTTGATTATGACAATGTACAAGTTACCGAAAATACCAGAGCTGCCTATCCAATTCATTTTATAGACAATGCCATAAATCCATCAATTGGTAGTACACCAAAAAACATTTTCTTTTTAACCTGTGATGCCTTTGGCGTGTTGCCCCCAATTTCAAAACTAACAATTGGGCAAGCGATGTATCATTTCATTTCAGGATATACAGCAAAAGTAGCGGGAACTGAATCTGGAATAACCGAACCTCAAACTACTTTTTCAGCCTGCTTTGGAGAACCTTTTTTGCCCCTACACCCTACTAAATACGCTGAATTGTTAGGACAAAAGCTAAAAGAAGACAATGTAAATGTTTGGCTTGTTAATACG
>DATGOR010000217.1:0-12494 GCA_035305805.1 Vicingaceae bacterium
TATCAACATCGAAAAAAAATATTGATTGTTGATGAAAACTCTTTCATTCACTGTGCTACCGAGTTTTTGTTGGCTACAGACTTGGCTAACGATATTGAAATTGTTGAAGTAGAGAGTGGAGAACAGAACAAAACACTTGAAATTTGTCAGCACATTTGGCAAACTTTTATAGATTTAAAAATAGATAGAAAAGCGTTGGTCATCAATTTGGGTGGAGGAATGATTAGTGATTTGGGTGGCTTTATAGCTTCGGTTTACAAAAGAGGCATCGATTTTATTAATATACCTACTACTTTGTTAGCTCAAATTGATGCTTCAGTAGGTGGAAAAGTAGCGATAGACTTAAACAACATTAAAAATATTATAGGTGTTTTTAACGAGCCCACTGCCGTATTTATTTACCCCGATTTTTTAAAAACCTTGAGCAAAAGAGAGATGTTGGCAGGATATGCCGAAGCACTTAAACATGCTTTAATTGCAGATGCTGAATATTGGAAGTTGTTAAAAAACAATTTGTTGTCTAACACGGAAGATTGGGAAAAACTTATTTTAAGGTCGGTGGTTATTAAAAACGACATTGTAAAAAGAGATTTAAAAGAAAGTGGAGAACGCAAAAAGCTAAATTTTGGACACACCATCGGACACGCCATTGAGTCATATTCACTAAGTAATGACGAAACACCTATTATACACGGAGAGGCAGTAGCAATCGGTATGGTTTGCGAAGCTTACATTTCACACAAAACAAACGGCTTAAACCATAAACTGTTAAAAGATATTGTAGCAACTATTTTTACCTACTTTTCATTTTATCCCATCCATGAAGACAGTTACCAACTGCTGTTAGGATTGATGAAAAATGATAAGAAAAATGATGAATCAGGGATTAATTTTACACTTTTAAAAACCATTGGTAATGCTAGTTTCAATCATCAAATTAGTGAAGATATTATTATTGAAGCGTTGGATTATTACAATTCGTTAAAAATGTAAATCAATGAACATTACCCTTGCTTTAGCGAATCCACTTTCTGGCGGTGAAATTCAACTCCCTGCTTCTAAAAGTATAAGTAACAGGGTGTTGTTGCTGCATCAGTATTTGCAAAATCCACCACCAATAATTAATTTATCTAAAGCTGAAGACACCAAGGTGTTACAAAAAGCTCTTGCCGCCTCGCACGATGTTGTTGATGTGGGACATGCCGGAACGGCCATGCGTTTTCTTACCGCTTTGTATGCTGCACAACAAGGAAAAAAAGTGTTGCTGAAAGGTTCTGAACGGATGCATCAGCGACCAATAAAAATTTTGGTGGATGCTTTAAAACAATTGGGAGCATCGGTAAATTATTTGGAAGAAGAAGGTTATCCACCGCTGCAAATCACAGGCAAGCAGCTTTCTGGAGGAATAATTTATATGGACGGAAGTGTCAGCAGCCAGTATTCATCAGCTTTAATGCTAATTACTCCATTGCTTTCGGGTGATTTGACCATTGTTTTTAAAAATAAAATCATTTCCTATCCCTACATCGAAATGACGTTGAAATTGCTAACTACCTACGGAATTAATTACCGAAAAATAAGCCCTAATGAAATTAAATGCTACCAAGGAAAAGTTGCATTCCACCAACCATTTATAGTAGAGAGCGATTGGTCAGCTGCTTCTTATTGGTACAGTTTGGCAGCTTTATCCCAACAAGCCGAATTTTATTTGAAAGGACTTTATAAAAACAGTTGGCAAGGCGATGCGGTAGTAGCAAATTTGTATGAAGTGTTTGGCGTGAAAACAACTTATTTGGATGATGGTGTTTTAATTCAAAAGACAAAAGAGGTAGCTACTAGTCATTTGCCTCACCATACAATTGATTTTACTTTTTTCCCTGATTTAGCACAAACTTATGCAGTAACAGCTGTTGCTTTAAATATTTCAACAAGACTAACAGGGTTATCATCGCTTAGAATTAAAGAAACCGACCGAATAGCCGCATTAAAAAATGAATTGACCAAAATAGGAGCAAGGGTAGAAGTAGAGGACGATGATTTAATCATTCACAAAAGAGCAAGTACCGATTGGCAAAAAGCGGTAACTATTGCAACTTACAACGATCATAGAATGGCTATGGCTTTTGCTCCCATGGTGCTTTTAATGGATAATTTAAGCATTACAGACGCTAAAGTAGTAGAAAAATCATACCCTCATTTTTGGAAGGATTTAGAAAAAATTGGCATCACCATAAAGGAACAGTATTCGGGTTAAACTACCATTCAATTTCTTTTAACCCTTTAGCCTTTAGGAAAGCATTGGTCTTGCTAAAATGTTTATTTCCAAACCAATGACCTTTATTGGCACTCATAGGAGAAGGATGTCCTGATGTTAAAACATGGTGCTTATCGGTGTTTATACAAGCTCCTTTCTTTTTGGCATAGCCACCCCAAAGTAAAAAAACAACATCTTGTTTTTGGTCAGAAATTGCTTGTATCACAGCATCTGTAAATGTTTCCCAGCCTTTGTTTTGATGACTTCCCGGACGACCTCTCTCTACAGTAAGTGTAGCATTGAGCAATAAAACACCTTGGTCTGCCCAACGTTCTAAATTTCCGGAGCTAGGAATGGGTTTGCCCAAATCTTGCTGAATTTCTTTAAAAATATTTTGTAAGGAAGGTGGGAAATTAATGCCATCATTTACCGAAAAACACAAACCATTTGCTTGATTTGGTCCGTGATAGGGGTCTTGTCCGATAATCACTACTTTCACATCGTCAAAAGTACACCTGTCGAAAGCAGCAAATATTTGTTGACCTTTAGGATAGCAAGGGGCAGTTTGGTAAGCTTTTTTAACAAAAGCAATAAGCTCAGTAAAATAGGGAGTCTCAAACTCTTTGCTTAATACTTTTTTCCACGATGCTTCAATTTTTACGTCCATCTTTCTTATAGTTTTTCTTTTAAATATTTTCCGGTAGCAGAAGTTTTATTTTTTACCAACTCTTCCGGTGTTCCTTCAAAAACTACAGTTCCGCCATTTTCTCCACCGCCCGGTCCTAAATCAATTACCCAGTCAGCACATTTTACTACATCTAAATGGTGTTCAATAACAAGGATGGAATGCCCTTGAGCTAAAAGCCCGTTGAATGAGCGAATTAGTTTATTAATATCGTGAAAATGCAAGCCTGTAGTGGGTTCATCAAAAATAAACAAGAGTTTATCTTTACTATTTTTCTTACTTAAAAACCCGGCAAGTTTTACCCTTTGAGCTTCGCCACCACTAAGTGTAGTGGAAGATTGTCCTAAATGAACATATCCCAATCCTACTTCCTGAAGCGGCATTAGTTTTTCAGCAATTTTATTCCCGACATTTTTGGGTAAATCAGTAAAGAATTGAATGGCTTCGTCAATGGTTAAATCTAAAATATCGCTGATGTTTTTGTTGCCTATTTTCACATCTAACAACTCGCTCTTAAAGCGTTTTCCTTTGCATTCCGTACATTTTAAATGGATGTCTGCCATAAACTGCATTTCCACCGTAATTTCTCCTTCTCCTTTGCAAGTTTCGCATCTACCACCATCCACATTAAAAGAAAAGTGAGCCGGTTTGTATCCTCTGTTTTTTGATAAAGGTAGGTTTGAAAAAAGGTTTCTTATTTCATCGTAAGCTTTGATGTAGGTAACAGGGTTGGAACGAGATGATTTTCCAATAGGGTTTTGATTTACGTATTCTAATCCATCCAACTTTTTATAATCTCCCGAAAGCCCCTGAATAGTAGTGTTTTTATCGCTGTAACCGTTAAAATAACGTTGCAATGCGGGGATTAAACAGTTTTTTATCAAGGTGGATTTTCCTGAACCACTTACGCCTGTAATTGCGGTCATAACTCCTAGAGGAAATTTTACCGAAATATTTTTTAAATTGTTGCTTTTGGCATTTTCTAATAAAACATAGTTCTTCCAAGCTCTTCTTTTTTCCGGAACAGGAATAATTAAAGAGTGATTGAGGTATTTTGCTGTTAACGTGTTATTTTTTTGAAGCAATTGCTTAAAGCTTCCGTTAAAAACTACTTCACCACCTAAATTTCCTGCTTCGGGACCAATGTCAATAATTTCATCGGCAGACCGCATAATGTCCTCATCGTGCTCCACTAAAATCACCGAATTACCTAATTGCTGCAACTGTTTTAAAACACCAATCAATTGTTCGGTATCTTTGGAGTGAAGCCCTATGCTGGGTTCGTCCAGAATATACATAGAACCGACCAAGCTGCTCCCCAAAGAGGTGGCAAGGTTGATGCGTTGAGATTCTCCGCCCGACAAGGTGGAGGACAACCTATTGAGTGTAAGGTATCCCAATCCTACTTGCTGTAAAAAGCTAAGGCGATTATTAATTTCAATGAGCAAGCGTTTGGCGATAATTTCATCTGTTTCAGAAAGTTTTAAACGGCTGAAAAATGTAGCTAATTTTTCTATCGGAAGTAATACCAATTCAGAAATAGAGGCATCGTTAATTTTTACATAATTAGCATCTTTTCTCAATCGTGTACCTTTGCAGTCGGGACAAGCAGTTTTACCTCTATACCTTGCCAGCAATACCCTGTATTGAATTTTATAACTGTTGCTTTCTACCATTTTAAAAAAATCGTAGATACCTTCAAAGTAAGGAGAGCCGTTCCAAAGCAAGTCTTTTTGCTCATGGCTAAGCTCCATGTATGGCTTATGAATAGGAAAGTTGACTTTTTTTGCATTTAGAATAAAATGTTCTTTCCACTGTTGCATTTTTTCTCCTTTCCAGCAAACTACAGCATCTTGGTAAACAGAAAGATTTTCGTTTGGAATAACCAAGCTTTCATCAATACCAATAACGCTTCCGTAGCCTTCACAAGTCTTACACGCACCATAAGGGTTGTTAAAACTGAAAAAGTTTACTGTTGGTTCTTCAAAGCTAATTCCGTCCATCTCAAAACGGTTGCTAAAGGAGGTTACTAGTGGTTTTTCATTGGGGTAGCTAACTACCATGCATTCCGATTTACCCTCAAAAAAAGCAGTTTCCACGCTATCGTAAACCCTGCTAATTAATTCTTCATCATCACTGTTTATTATAAAACGATCTATGATTAAAGCAATGTCGTTAGCAGCAAGTTTAGTGGGGTCTTCCAGCTTGTCAATTCGCAACATTTCGTTGCGGTACCATATTCTAGAAAAGCCTCTTTGGAGCAAAGATTGTAGTTGTTGTTTTAGGTCGGTTTTATTAGGGAAATTCAGCGGAGCAATCAGCACAGCTCTACTATCGTTGGGTAGTTGATAAATAAAATCAACCACATCTTTAACCGTATGTTTTTTAACTTCCTTTCCTGAAACAGGGGAATAGGTTTTACCAATTCGGGCAAAAAGTAATTTTAAGTAATCATAAATTTCAGTAGAAGTACCAACGGTGGAACGTTTGTTTACAGTATTCACTTTTTGTTCTATGGCAATGGCAGGAGCAATTCCATGAATGTAATCTACAGCAGGTTTTTCTAATTTCCCTAAAAATTGTCGGGCATAAGCAGAAAGACTTTCTACATAGCGTCTTTGTCCTTCAGCAAATAAAGTATCAAAAGCCAAAGAAGACTTTCCGGAACCTGAAACCCCTGTGATTACTGTAAATTTATTTCTGGTAATAGCGACATCAATGTTTTTAAGATTATTAACTCTTGCTCCTTTAATTAAAAGGTGCGATTTTGATGATTTTCCTTCAAAAGCAGTGTCGCTCATGTTATTTTTGATAGAATAGTTAAAAAAGTACCCCAAAATTACACTTCTTTTTATATTGCTATAGGTGTAAAGTAAGGAAAGATGTTGGTTTTGTCAGTTGAAATCATGTTAAACTGCCATTTTATCAGGTGTTTGAACGGTTTTTAAGACAAAAAATCAGTAAAAGCTCTCCTAAAATGTATTGGATTTGAAATTGATGAGAGAAAAGAAAATTTATTAACCTTACATCAAATATTAATACATTATGAATTTTAATAACTATACCATTAAGTCGCAAGAAGCGATACAAAAAGCTCAACAAATAGCGTTAGGTTTAGGGCAGCAAGCTATTGAAACCGGACATATTTTAAAAGGGGTTTTGGAAGTGGACGAAAATGTGGCTCCGTTTATTTTTAGTAAATTAGGGGTAAATGTGAATGTGATAAAACAAGCCACAGACAAAATTGTAGAGAACTATCCCAAAGTTTCGGGAGGTAATCAGTATTTATCTCAGAATGCCAACAAAGCCTTGCAAAAAGCAAGTACTTATTTAAAAGAATTTAACGATGAGTATGTTACCATCGAGCATTTAATTCTAGGATTATTGAATGCAGGAGATACGGTAGCACAGCTTTTAAAAGATAGCGGCCTTAAAGAAAACGATATAAAAGCCGCCATCAAAGAGTTACGTAAAGGAGATAGAGCAACTTCTGCCAGTCAGGAAGAACAATACAACTCTTTAAAAAAATATGCTAAAAACCTGAATGAATTAGCTAAGGAAAACAAACTAGACCCGGTTATTGGTAGAGACGAAGAAATTAGAAGAGTGCTTCAAATTTTGTCGCGTAGAACCAAAAACAACCCTATATTAGTGGGCGAGCCGGGAGTTGGTAAGACAGCAATAGCAGAGGGATTAGCACATAGAATTATTTCAGGAGATGTTCCTGAAAACCTTAAAAACAAGCAAATTTTTGCGTTAGATATGGGGGCTTTGATTGCCGGAGCTAAATACAAAGGAGAATTTGAGGAGCGATTGAAAGCAGTAGTAAAAGAAGTGGTAAATGCCGAAGGAGACATTGTGTTGTTTATTGATGAAATCCATACGTTGGTGGGAGCCGGAGGAGGAGAAGGAGCCATGGATGCAGCAAATATATTAAAACCAGCCTTAGCTAGAGGGGAGTTAAAAGCAATTGGGGCTACTACTTTAAATGAATACCAAAAATATTTTGAAAAAGACAAAGCTTTAGAAAGACGTTTCCAAAAGGTGATGATAGATGAGCCTTCTGCAGAAGATGCCATATCAATTTTAAGAGGTATCAAAGAGAAGTACGAAAATCATCATAAAGTACAAATTAAAGATGAAGCCATCATTGCTTCAGTAGAGCTTTCGCAACGCTACATTACCGATAGGTTCTTACCCGACAAAGCGATTGATTTAATTGATGAAGCTGCTTCAAAATTGCGAATGGAGATTAATTCTAAACCTGAAGTGTTGGATGAAATTGAGCGTAAAATCATGCAATTAGAAATTGAGCGAGCAGCTATAAAACGAGAGAAAGACGACAAGAAATTGGCTAAAATTCAAGAAGAGTTGGCTAATTTGAATGAGGAAAAAAACAGCTTAAATGCCAAGTGGACAGCAGAAAAAGAAGTGGTAGAAGGCATTCAAAAAGCCAAAGAGGAATTAGAAAATTTAAAATATGAGGCAGAACAAGCAGAAAGAAGTGGTGATTATGGAAAAGTAGCTGAAATACGTTATGGAAAAACCAAAGAAACAGAAGAACGATTGGAAGGATTTAAGAAGCAATTAGCAGACATGCAATCGGGATCTAAAATGATAAAAGAAGAAGTAACTACAGAAGAGATTGCAGAAGTAGTTTCTAAGTGGACAGGAATACCTGTAACCAAAATGTTGGAAACCGAACGAGAAAAATTACTTCGCTTGGAGGATGAATTGCACAAAAGAGTAGTGGGGCAAGAAGAAGCTATACAAGCTGTTGCAGATGCTGTAAGAAGAAGCAGGGCAGGACTTCAGGATGAGAAAAGACCCATTGGTTCATTTATTTTCTTGGGAACAACGGGAGTAGGAAAAACAGAATTAGCAAAAGCATTAAGTGAGTTTTTGTTCAACGATGAAAACGCTATGACAAGGATTGACATGAGTGAATACCAGGAAAAACATGCTGTTTCTCGATTAATTGGAGCTCCTCCGGGGTATGTAGGTTATGATGAAGGTGGTCAGCTAACAGAGGCTGTAAGAAGAAAACCTTACTCTGTTATTCTATTAGATGAAATTGAGAAAGCTCATCCTGATGTGTATAACATTTTGTTACAAGTATTGGATGATGGAAGACTGACGGATAATAAAGGCAGGGTGGTTAATTTTAAAAATACCATTGTCATTATGACTTCTAATTTAGGCTCGCACATTATACAAGAAAGTTTTGAAAATTTAGGTGAAATAGACCGAGAAAGTGTGATTGAAAAAACAAAAATGGAAGTATTTGGTTTGTTAAGAAAAACCATTCGTCCGGAATTGCTAAATAGAATTGACGAAACCATTATGTTTACACCATTGTCGAAAACGGATATTTACCAAGTTGTAAAACTACAATTAGATATATTAGCCAAAATGGTAGCGAAGAACGACACCAAATTGACAGCCACCAACGAAGCAATTCAAAAAATTGCAGAATTGGGTTACGATCCACAATTTGGAGCACGTCCGGTAAAAAGAGTTATTCAGAAAAATGTCCTTAACCAGCTCTCAAAAGAGATTTTGGCAGGCAAAGTAACTCCGGATTCGGAAATCATATTGGACGAATTTGATGGGCAGTTTGTGTTTAGAAACAAAACCGAAGAAAAGAAAAAATAAAATCCCAAACCTGTTAGGTTTTAACAAAGCGTAGAATTTTCTACGCTTTTTTGTGAAAAACAGTACCCCCTAAATCAACTTGATTATTAAGTTATAATTAAGTTGAATTTGGTGTTTGATTTAATAGTTATTTGCAACATTTGTAATAAAATACACGTCATAAGTAATATTGTTTAAAATTAGTTTTAAAGTTTAAACTCAATTTAATAAAACATGAAATCATTCTTTGCAGTATTATTGATACTTTTCTCTTCCTTATTATTTTCTCAGAATTGGATGCAAACAGGGGGAGGGGGATTTCATGATGAATCGTTTGATGTAGAAACTGATGCTTTTGGAAACATATACTCAACAGGATATGTAACTTCTACAACCGTTTTTGGCGGAAATTTGAATGTTACCACCAATGGTTTTAGTGATGTTTATGTTTCTAAAAGCAATGCTAATGGAGGGTACTTGTGGGTAAAAACTTTTGGTGGAACATCTGCTGATAGAGGGTTGGATATTACATTAGATAGTGCTGGGAATATTTACGTTACAGGTTATTTTAATGGTACAGCTACATTTGATAATATTACATTAACATCAGTAAATAACTCTCAAGACATATTTGTTGTTAAATTAGATAATGCCGGAAATGTTATTTGGGCAATTTCTGAAGGAGGACCACTTGAGGACATTGGCTACGCAGTTGAAGTAGATAATTTAGGTAATGTTATAATAACTGGACAGTTTGTAGGTACTGCTCAGATTGGTAACAATACATTTAATAGTACTATTGATCCCAATACAAACCTTCCTGCTTTTGATATGTTTGTTTCTAAATATGATGCAAACGGTTTGAATTTATGGTCTATTCAGGGAATAGCTAAATATGATGATAGGGGATTAGCTATAGAAACAGACGTGAATAACAATATATATGTTACTGGTCAATTTTCTGATACTTTAACTATAGCAGGCTCTACACATAATAATACTATTTATAATGCAGGAATGTTGTTGAAATTAGACCCTTCAGGAAATGAAATTTGGTTTAAACGATTAGGGGCCTTTCAAACTTTGGTGTATGATGTTGAACTAGATAGTCAGGGAGATGTTTTTATAACAGGTGATTTTTTGGGAAATATGGCTATAATTGGCAATTTAGGAACAAGTTTTTTGAATGGAAATTATACTTATAGAATTTTTTTAATAAAATTTGATAGTACTGGAGAAATCATATGGATGGAAGAAGATGATTCACAATCTCCTATTTCCTCAAAAGCAATTACAATCGATTCAAATGATGATGTTTATTTAGCTGGAACCTTTAAATGTGTGTTTAATGAATATGCTGATACACTTGGGAGTGGAGTATTTAATTCAGTTGGTTTTAACGATGTATTTATAACAAAATATAACAAATTAGGTGAGCGATTATGGATGAAACAATACGGAGGTCCTTTTGAGGATTATTGTTCTGGAATTGCCATTAATCAAATCAATAACCCAATAATTTCTGGTGGATATACTAATTATTTTAATTTACCTATAGGAAGCAATTTTATACCAACACCTGGTATAAATTTTAATATAACTGTTTCATCAAGTTGTAATAACATGCCTTATTCAAGGTTAAAATCTAATGGCAACAAAGATATATTTATTGGTCAACCTGTTGATACGTCTTTATCTCCTTATTTTTATTATAACACCCCAAACTGCTATAATAGTGAAATACCTTGCTTGGAATATACATGTACTGATTCTTTGGTAGTTTGCGAAAAGACTTCTTTAGAAGAAATTACTAAGACTTCTGGTAATGGAGAATATTTTCCGAACCTAGCTAATCCTTATAGCCACATAGGACCAATATTTAATTTTCAATGGAACACAGGAGATACTACAAGTATAATTAATAACATTACCACTAGTGGCTTGTATTATATAGATGCAAATAGAATTGATGGTTGTACCTTAAAAAGAGACAGTGTTTACCTTACTGTCAATCCCTTACCTCAATTACCTTTATTAACAGACGATTATGGCTTTAATATACAACAACCGCATTATTATAATGACATTACCATTTGTTCTGGTGATACTGCTTTAGTTTGGTTTACAAATTTAGATACCAGT
Organism: Vicingaceae bacterium; assembly: GCA_035305805.1. Lineage (GTDB taxonomy): Bacteria > Bacteroidota > Bacteroidia > Flavobacteriales_E > Vicingaceae > BRH-c54. Next base: position 10,716 of record DATGOR010000217.1, read on the forward strand.
TATCAATTTAGTTTTTCTACACCAAATGCTGTTTATTATAACGACACGTTACCAATACCAATATATATTGATTCTAATTATTATACACTTAGTGTAACTGATACTAATGGATGTATTAAAAATGGAGGTTTTGATTTTATTGTAGATTATGTAAACAATGATACTATCGTTCCTTATATTATACAAGTAGAAGATACTATTTGCGAGGGGCAACGTTTAAACATCTTGATAGGTGATTCAATCACCAACTCAGTAGGGAATAAAGTACCGTTTTGTACGCAAGCCTTAGTTTCGGAAAATTGGATTGGATCTTCAATTTCCGTATATCCATATTTGCAAGACACATGCCTAAACGGTTTCTTTTATCCCACAACAACTGGCTGGTATAACATAACAGTTTCGTTTGTTTTAGGATATAATAACTCATGTGGAGTAGATACCACACATTATACAGTACAAGATTCTGTTTATATTGTTGTAAATCCTAAACCTACAATTCCTATAACACTTGGGGGAGATAGCTTACTTTGTCCGGGAGACACTTTAAACTTATGGACGGATACTGTTGTTGCAGGTTTTACTTGGTCTGGACCAAATATTATTTATATTAATTCTTTTGGAGACTCCATACTTACAACTCAACAAGGAGTTTATTCTTATACAGGAACTTTAGTAGATTCAGTTACAGGGTGTACTAATACCAATGCAGGAAAAAGCTATATGGTTAATGTTAAACCAAATCCGGTTATTTTCTCTAATGTACCAGATAATATTATATGTCCTAACGATTCTATTTTATTAACTTGTCAGCAAAATGCCGTTTCTTACACTTGGTTTGGTCCTTTAAACAACATTATAGGAAATACACAGTCTATTTATGCTAATACTCCTGGTTTTTATCATTGTGTAATCATTGATGCCGATGGCTGTGAGTTAACTTCAAACACTATCGAGTTAAAAGAGTATAATACACCATTTTTATTCGTTGATCCCGGTAATGAATTGTGTCATTCTGGAGCAATTGAGATAACCGTTGTTTACAGTGGTTCACCTATTGTTAACTGGTTACCACCAATTAATTTATCATCTTCATCTGTTACAGTTACTCAACCGGGTGTTTATATAGTAGAGGTTACTCAATGTGGTTTTACTTTTAGAGATAGTGTTACCATTACTTCTTCCAATTTTGTTGCGACAATAACACCATTAACTAATCTTGTAATTTGCCCTGGAGATACAGCTATTTTAACAACTATTTCCGGAATGGTATCTTATGAGTGGTCTCCAGCACCTTTTTATGGACAAACATTAATGACAACTGACACAGGCAATTATTATGTTAAAGCAACTAATGGATTAGGTTGTTCTTCAATGTCTGATACTGTAAACATTAGTTTTCACTCAGGAGGTATAACACCAAATGTTTCAGATGTTACGATATGTGCAGCAGACACTTTCGAATTGTATAACCTAAACAATGGAGTTACTACCAATTGGTTCTGGGATTCCACATTAACTACACCTGCTTTTTCAGGTGATACATTGTCTCTTTTTGGTATCACATCTGATACAGTAATATATGTTCAAAATACGGATTCGTTTTGTACGAGTAACTTTCTTACGGTTTCAATTAATATAAACCCAACTTCACTTACCCCGATAATTAATGGGAATAATAGTGTTTGTTTTAATGATAGTATTCTACTCTCAACACCAATAATTACTAATGGCACATATAATTGGAGTGGTCCAAATGGTTTTGCTTCTTCTCAAAATTCT
>DATGOR010000218.1:0-2901 GCA_035305805.1 Vicingaceae bacterium
TTTTATGTAAGTGTTGTCCCCCCAATTGATTCATTGGGTATTATCCCCAATGTTTTTACTCCTAATGAAGACGGCATGAATGACACTTATAAAATCAGTGGTATTTATAACCGCTGTAATGATGAGGTGTCGGTGGAAATATACAATCGTTGGGGAATTAAAATTTATGAGAGCAACGACCCTCTTTTTGAATGGAATGGGGAAAATGAATCCGGACGAAAAGTACCTAGCGGCACTTACTTTGTTGTAATTAAAGGAACTTACGGCAGCGAACCTATTGTAATTGAGAAAAGAATTGTTACACTGCTTAGGTAATTTCATTTTTCTGATATATTTTAAAACTACATCTGATTTTATTTAATCAACAACGGTTGTTTTATTACTTTTACGGCAGTTTTTACTGCCTATGTCCGAAACCTATTTTATAGATGTTGTATTGCCTTTGCCTGTACCCAATTTTTTCACGTATAGGGTACCGTTTGAGCTAAATAATAATATTGTTATTGGACAAAGAGCTATTGTACCTTTCGGCAAAAAAGGAAAACTTTATACCGCATTAATTAGAAAAATTCACCAAACCCCACCAAGTAATTATGAAGCAAAATACCTCCATGCTCTTTTAGACCAACACCCTATTGTTAATCCATTACAACTTAGTCATTGGGATTGGATAAGTGATTATTATCTAGCCAACCCCGGGGACGTTTTTAATGCCGCAGTCCCGGGAGCTTTAAAACTTTCGAGCGAAACAAAATTCATCATCAACAGAAGTACAACTTTCGATCCCAACGAATTATCGGATAACGAATATTTTATTTATGAAGCCCTTACCGTTAGAGAAGTACTTACGCTTAATGATGTCTCTGAGATTCTAAGTATAAAAAACATCCATCAAATCATTAAATCCTTAATTGACAAGCATATTATCATTGCTTTGGAAGAAATTAATGAAAAATATAAACCCAAATTCGTAAAACACATTCGACTAACCGAATACGCTGATAACGAAGATCATTTGCCGGCTATTTTTGATGACCTTTCTAAGGCTAAAAAACAACTCTCAGCTTTAATGGCTTATATTCAACTTTCAAATCGTTATCAAGGAAAAGTATATGATGTTTCTAAATCGATTTTAGAAAAAAAAGCGAATGTAAGTGGTAATATTATTACTGAATTAGTCAAAAAAAACATCTTTGAGGTATATGATAAAATAGCTTCCAGACTAGATGAGTACGGTGATGCGGTGGATGGTTTTAAAACCCTTAATGAACATCAAGCAAAAGCATTAGATGAAATTAAAACCGCTTTTAAAACAAAGGATACAGTACTACTCCATGGCGTAACAGGTTCGGGAAAAACAGAAATTTACATCCAACTGATTAAGGAGACTTTACAACAAGGTAAACAAATTTTATACTTGCTTCCTGAAATTGCACTAACTACCCAGCTTATTGTACGTTTACAAAAAGTATTTGGCGACACCATTGGTGTTTACCATTCTAAATTCAATGAAAATGAACGCGTAGAAGTATGGAACGAAGTATTGAATTTTAATTACCAACAACATGAAAGCAAGGAAACAAAGTTTCAGATTATTATGGGAGCTAGATCTGCTATGTTTTTACCTTTTACCAACTTAGGTTTAATCATTGTGGACGAAGAACATGAGAACACGTTTAAACAGTTTGATCCTGCTCCTAGGTACAACGCCCGCGATGCTTCTGTGGTATTGGCAAAACTTCATCAAGCAAAAGTGCTATTAGGCTCTGCCACTCCATCTATAGAAACATTTTATAACGCTAAAGAAGATAAATACGGATGGGTTACACTTGCTCATCGACATGGAAAAGTACTACTTCCTGAAATACAGTGTGCAGACATCAAAGAAGCTACTAGAAAAAAAATGATGAAATCTCATTTTTCTCCTTTATTAATAGAAGCTATGGAGACTGCTTTTAAAAATAACGAACAAGTAATTTTATTTCAAAACCGTAGGGGTTATGCTCCTTTTATGATATGCGAAGATTGTGGAAATGTGCCACAATGCAATAATTGTGATGTTTCTCTTACTTACTACAAATACACTCATCAGTTAAAATGCCATTACTGCGGGGTGTCAAAAAAAATGCCCTCTAATTGTTTTGCTTGTGGTAGTAGTAGAATCACCTTAAAAGGATTTGGAACAGAACAAATTGAAGAAGAATTAGCGTTGTATTTTCCGAAAATTAGAGTGGCTCGAATGGATGCCGATAGTACTAGGAGTAAAAATGCTTACCAGAAAATTATTACCGATTTTGAAGAACATCAAATTGATGTGTTGGTAGGGACACAAATGGTTACTAAAGGGTTAGATTTTAACAATGTATCATTGGTTGGAATTTTAAATGCCGACAATATGCTGCGGTTTCCCGACTTTAGAGCTTTTGAACGTGCTTACCAAATGATGAGTCAAGTAAGTGGAAGAGCAGGAAGAAAAAAGCAAGGCAAAGTGATTATTCAAACCTATGAACCTTACCACCCCATTATTAGACAAGTAATGGACAATAACTATATTGAAATGTATGATGATGAAATTGAACAACGCAAAAAATTTCATTACCCTCCTTTTTGCCGCTTAATTAGTTTTACTTTTAAGCACAAAGACCAGCATAAACTAAATGCCGGAGCCGATGAATTTGTAAAAGGATTAAAACAAAAATTTGGAAACCGAGTATTAGGTCCTGAATTTCCGGCAATTGCTCGTATTAAAAACACGTATCATAAAAAAGCTTTGCTAAAAATTGAGCGCGAAATAAGTATTCATACAACCAGAAAACTTATTTTAGAAGTAAAAAATCAGTTTGAAGCCTTTAGCCCTAATAAATCGGTACGAATAATTATAGATGTTGATCCGTATTAATT
>DATGOR010000219.1:0-2952 GCA_035305805.1 Vicingaceae bacterium
TGGGTAGGTTTATTCAAAAACATTACTTTTCATGCTACTACCGATGAAGAAAAAAAAGACATAGAAGTAGTTTTTGGAAAAAACACCAAAATTGTTGTTGCTAATAATCTTCCTGAACAAAAAACAAGAACATTTACTATAAAAACTAAACCTGAAAACACCTTAAAACTTGTTTCAATTGCTAGAATAGCACCAGAAAAAAACACCTTATTTGCTATAAACGTATTAAAACACTGTAAGCAAAACGTGGTATTTGACATTTTTGGTCCCATTTACACCCAAGAATATTGGAACGAATGTTTAAAAGCAATTAGTGAGCTACCCTTTAATGTAAAAGTAAATTATAAAGGTGTTTTACCTCACCATGAAATTGATGCTGTACTTCAACAATATCATGCTTTATTTTTACCCTCAACAGGCGAAAACTTTGGACACATTATTATTGAAGCTATGTCAAACTCCTGCATTCCAATTATTTCAGACAAAACCCCTTGGCAAAACTTAGCAACTCAAAATGTTGGTTTTGATATTAATTTAGCTAATCCCGAACAATTTACTACAACTATTGACAAACTAGCTAGTATGGGAGAAACTACTTTCAATGAAATGGCTAAAAATGCCTTTTATTACTCCCAACAAGTCACTAATAATCAATCATTAACTGAACAATACAAACAACTTTTTCAATCTTAAACCATATAAAACCACAGAGACACAGGGTTCACAGAGAAAAAGAAAAAAATAAAACCTCTGTGTCCTCCGTGCCTCTGTGGTAAAAAAATAAAAACAAAAATAACATGAATGAAAATTTAGATTACTTAAACACTATTTCAGCCGAAATTATTGATGCTTGTATCGAAGTGCACAAAGAACTTGGTCCAGGTTTGTTAGAGTCGGTTTATGAGCATTGCTTATTCATTGAATTACAAAATAGAGGGATAAAAGTAAAACAACAAGTATATTTGCCTGTGATTTATAAGGAACAAGAAATTGATATTAATTTTAGAATGGATTTGTTAGTAGAAGATGAAGTGGTTGTAGAGTTAAAAGCTGTAGAAACCATACTACCTATTCATAAAGCTCAAATTTTAACCTATTTAAAATTAGCCGACAAAAAATTAGGATTATTAATCAATTTTAATGTTCCTTTGCTTAAACAAGGTATTAATAGATTTGTAAATTAAAAACCACTCTGTGTCCTCTGTGTCTCTGTGGTTTTATTTCGTGGTTAGTATAAGTAAAAAGTAACTTTTATGTACATATTAGGAATAAATGCATATCATGGCGATTCGTCCGCCTGTATTTTAAAAAATGGAGAAGTAATAGCAGCCTCTGAGGAAGAAAGATTTAGAAGAATAAAACACTGGGCAGGTTTTCCATCAGAAGCCATTAAGTTTTGCTTGGGCGAAGCTAACATTGATATTACTCAGGTTGATTACATTACTATTTCTCGTGATCCTTCAGCTAACATTCATAAAAAAATTCTTCATGCTGCAAAAAATTTAGTTTCAGTTAAAGCTCTAAAAGATCGTTTGGCTAATACCAAAAAAGTAGGTAGTGTAAAAGCTGAATTAAGCAAAGTTTTTAATATTCCTGAAGACCAAATAAAAGCCGAAGTAAAAAACATTGAACATCATAGAAGTCACTTAGCTAGTGCTTTTTTTGCCTCTCCTTTTGATGAAGCAGCGATTCTTTCCATAGATGGCTTTGGCGATTTTACTTCTACCATGATAGCTACTGGTAAAGGAAACAAAATTGAAGTGTTAGATACCGTAATTTATCCACATTCAGCAGGAATTTTCTATACTTCACTAACACAATATTTAGGTTTTCCTCATTATGGAGATGAATATAAAGTAATGGGACTAGCTCCTTACGGTGAACCGAAATATGTTGATGAACTTAAAAAAATTATCTTATTTAAAGATAACGGATTATTTGAGTTGAATACCAAATACTTTAAACATGCCAAAGAAGGTGTTGCGATGAGTTGGGAAAATGGCGATCCTCATATTGATAGTATTTTCTCTGAAGAATTAGAAAAATTGCTTGGTCCTGCAAGAAAAAAAGAAGATGAGCTTACTCAAAAACACAAAGATATTGCTACTTCTGTGCAACGTGTAACTGAGGAGTTAATTTTCCATATTCTGAACCATTTACAAAAAAGAACAGGTTTAAAAAACATTTGTATTGCTGGTGGAGTAGCTCAAAACTCAGTAGCCAATGGTAAAATTTTAGAGAAAACTACTTTTGAGCATATCTATATTCCTTCTGCAGGACATGATGCCGGAACAGCTTTAGGCTCTGCGTTGTGGTTATACAATCATATTTTAGAAAACGACAGACTTCCTGCAATTTACAATGCTTATACTGGTGCAAAATCAAGTAATGAAGAAGTAGAAACCTGCCTAAAATCAGAAAAAATTGAATACACTAAATACAATGATGAAGAATTATTAGAAATTGTTTCGGATGCATTAGTAGATGGAAAAGTAATTGGTTGGTTTCAAGGTAGAGCTGAATTTGGCCCGAGAGCTTTGGGACATCGTTCTATTATTGTTGACCCAAGAAGAACAGATGCCAAAGAATTATTAAACTCCAAAATCAAACGTAGAGAAAGCTTTCGTCCATTTGCCCCTTCTATTTTAGAAGAATATGTTTCGGAGTATTTTGAAAAAACGGATAAAGTTCCTTTTATGGAAAAAGTTTATCCGATAAAAAAAGAAAAACATTCTGAAATACCTGCTGTTACTCACGTAGATGGAACCGGTCGTTTACAAACCGTTGAAAAAGGTGACCGATATTATGATTTAATTGAAAAATTCAGACAAAAAACAGGAACACCAATTTTGTTAAATACTTCCTTTAATGAAAATGAACCTATTGTAAATACACCAAAGGAAGCACTAGCTTGTTATTTAAGAACAGAAATGGACATGTTAGTAATGGAAA
>DATGOR010000220.1:0-3771 GCA_035305805.1 Vicingaceae bacterium
AGAAAAAAAGGCTGGTTTTCATCATTGAAAAAAGAATGGGAAGCGGCTTATAAAGTACGCTTAGAAATAATACCATCAACAGCACAAACATTTTTGGAATACCATTTCTACGATGAAAATGGTGATGAAATTCATAAATAAATTAAACAGCCTTTAAACTTAAATCTAAGCTATTAATTTGGTGGGTTAATGCTCCAACGGAAATGGAATCAACCCCACAAGCAGCATAATCGCTAATGGTATGTTCATTAATACCACCTGAAGCTTCGGTTTCATATTTACCATTTATTTTAGCAACTGCGGTTCTTAAATCGTCAAATGAAAAGTTATCTAACATAATGCGGTGGATATTACCAATCGATAGGATTTCATCCAACTCAGATAAATTTCTTGCTTCTATCTCAATTTTTAAATCCAATTTATTTTCAAGAAGGTAATGGTTTGTTTTTTCAATGGCTTTTTTAATTCCACCTGCAAAATCTATGTGATTGTCTTTAATCATTATCATATCGTATAAACCCATTCTGTGGTTTTCACCGCCACCAATTTTTACGGCCATTTTTTCAATTAATCGCAAACCCGGAGTGGTTTTTCTGGTGTCTAATATTTTCGCAGGATATTTATCAATTAAGCTTACAAAATAATTGGTTTTTGTAGCAATTCCGCTCATGCGTTGCATAAAATTCAGTACAATTCGTTCTGCTTTTAAAATAGATTGGTTATTACCTTCAATGGTAAATGCAATGTCACCCATTTCAATTTTATCACCATCGTTTAAAATAGGATTAAAAATCAAATCTTTGTCAATGCGATTAAAAACCATTTTGGCTATTTCCATTCCCGCCAAAATACCGGGTTGCTTCACTAAAAGTTGAGCTTTACCAATAGCATCAGCAGGAATACAAGATAAAGAAGTATGGTCGCCATCGCCTATATCTTCAGCAATAGCACTGTCAATTAAGTTTAAAATTTCCATTAAAATAATAGATTTATTCGTCAGATTCTATTCTTAATTCAAGAATAACAATATTATTAGCATTTTCCTGATAAAGAATGTAAGTTCTGAAAACACCATTGGCAGTAATTAAATTACCAATAGAATACAAGGTGTTGTTTTTCGATTCTCCATCATGAACCACTTTAAAATCAGTTGGTTTGTTGGTAGTAAAAAAGTTTTTAAGAATTATTTCAGCTTGTGATTTGCTGAATACACCTTCGTTTTTTGGTAAAGTTAAATCAACAGTTTTGTTAAAAAAACTTGCTATTGCAGCGGAGTTGCCATTTTTTATGGCAGTTGCAATTTTTTCATTTATAATAGGGTTTACAAAAGCAGTAAGTGCTACGAATAAAGTAATAATGATGAATGCTCGTTTCATTTATTTTTTGTTTTTCAGAATTCAACAAAAACTAAGCCACAATACGACTGTGAATTAATTACAAAACAAATGTAAATTAATTTTTTAATTTAGCCTTATGAAGATGAAATTAATTGCCATAGGAAAAACAGATGAAGCTTTTTTAGTAGAAGGTATTGAAAAATATCTTAAACGCTTAAAACATTATGTTTCTTTTGAAATAATGGTTCTAAACGATGTGAAAACCGGTAAAAAGTTAAATATTGAGTTACAGAAAGAGCAGGAGGGAAGAGCTATTTTAGAAAAAGTACAATCGAATGAAACGTTAATACTTTTGGATGAAAACGGTAAAGATTTTACTTCGGTTGGTTTTGCTAATTTTTTACAAAAAAAGTTGAATGCCGGAAATAACCTTGTTTTTGTTATTGGTGGTCCATTTGGCTTTTCTACCGAAGTTTATCAGCGTGCTGACGCTCAATTAGCTTTATCAAAATTAACTTTTTCACACCAAATGGTACGACTTTTTTTTGTAGAACAACTTTATAGAGCTTTTACTATTATAAAGGGCGAAAAATACCATCACTTGTGAGATTTATCGGCTAAATTCAGCCAATAATATTCCTGCAGCAATGCTTACATTTAATGATTCTGCATTTCCAAATTTTGGAATGGTAATTTTTTTATTGATAAAAGGTAATATTTCCCGGCTAATTCCTTTGGATTCATTTCCCAAAACAATAATGCTATTGCTTTTACTTAAATTAGTATTAAAACAATTTTCTCCGTTTAGTAAAGCACCATAAATGGAAAAGTGTTGGTGTTCTTTAAAAAAAACATTCAGTTGCCGGTAAACAGTATTTACTCTAAAAATAGAACCCATGGTTGCTTGTACCACTTTTGGGTTATACAATTCCACACAAGTAGGGGAACAAACTAAATTTTCATATCCAAACCAGTCCATTGTTCTGATAATTGTTCCTAAATTGCCCGGATCTTGAATATTATCTAAAACAATAATTGGTTGATGCTTGTTTTTTGTCAGTTGAAAACTTTGTTGTTTAACTACTGCAATAACATGTTGTGGTGTTTTAAAACTAGAGATGGTAGCTAAATCTCTTTCTGAAACCATTGTGAAGTTTAATTCTTTTGGCAGTGAATTGTAGTTCTCGTTATACCATCTTTCGGTTGCAAAAACTTCCTCTACAACAAAATTGGAAGTTAGCAGTTCCAGAAAAAGTTTTTCACCTTCTACCAAAAAAACTCCGTGTTCATTACGAAATTTTTTCAGTTGAAGTGATTTTAAAAATTTCTTTTTATTGGTTGAGAGTGTCAATACTTAATTGTTGCTAATAACTTTAAACTCGGTTCTTCTGTTTTTTTGGTAGCAAGGACATTCATCATGTCTGGTTTCTCCGCAATCATCGTATTTGCTACAATCTTCAAAAGGTTCAGTTTCACCTTTTCCTGTTGCAACAAATCTAGATTTTTTTACACCTTTAGCAATTAAATAGTTAACTACACTGTTGGCTCTTCGTTGAGAAAGTCGTAAGTTATAAGCATCGCTCCCCCTTGAATCAGTATGAGCGGCAATTTCCACTTTTAATTCAGGGTATTCTTTAAACAATCCTACTAATTTGTCTAATTCTTGTTTCGATTCAGTTTTTAATGTTGCTTTATCGAAATCATAGTAAATATTGTTTAAAACAAAAGTTTTTCCGGGTTTTAAATCATTAGAATTTTTAATGTCATCGGTATAAAGCGTATCAATAGTTTTGTTTTCTTTTTTAAGTGCTTCTGCCAAAGCATCGGCTAAAGCAGTATTTTTTTCGGCAATTAAAGCTGAATCACTATAAATTCTAAAGTCTTTGTAAATTTCTACGTATTCGGTTATGTCATTCAGGTGAATGGAATCTCTAACAATTTCACCGGACTCAAGTTCTACTTCAATTTCAAAGCTTCCCGGAGTTAAAGCCATTACATATTTACCGGTTTCTTCGTTTGATTTAAAAGAACCTTCCAATTCACCGTCAGAACTTTTATACAAATGCATGTATGACCCGGTTGGAACATCATTAAAGTAAACCTTTCCTAACAATAAGGCGAGCACTGGTTTTTCAATTTTTCCGGTAGTAATTTTAAATATATCTTGTTCTCCCATGCTTGCAACACCACCACCGGAATAGTATCCAGTGTTTCCATCAGCAGCCAGTACAAAATATCTATTATCATCAATAGTGTTAATAGGGTAGCCCATGTTTTTAGGTTCGGTAAATGCTCCATACTCATCTAATGTTGAAGAAAAAATATCGTAGCCTCCTATACTGGTATGTCCCTCAGAGGCAAAATATAAGGTTTTTCCATCAGGATGAATAAAAGGGGCGTCATCATTATACATGGTGTTTATCATTCCGCCTAA
>DATGOR010000221.1:0-3976 GCA_035305805.1 Vicingaceae bacterium
AGTGTTGACTTTATTGATTTTCTGTCATATTGACTTACTTGAACCGACAAATTTAGCTAATTATACTTTATATGGTACTTTTTAATAGGAAAGTTGGCGTAAAATGTTTTACCAACGAAAACGGAAGTATTTTATATTTAAATAAATTGTTTTTCAAGATAATTAATTTTCAAAAGGCTATTGCTTACTTTTGTATGCTCAAAATCAAAAGCAAATAATTACACATGCAGTACTACAATAATATTTTAGAAACCATAGGCAACACACCACTAGTCAAATTGAATAAAATTTGCAAAGAAGTGGATGCGTTAGTTTTAGCAAAAGTTGAAACCACTAATCCGGGTAACTCTGTAAAAGACAGAATGGCGTTACAAATGATTGAAGATGCAGAAGCTGACGGGAGATTAAAACCCGGAGGAACTGTTATTGAAGGGACTTCAGGAAACACCGGAATGGGATTGGCTTTGGCATGCATTATTAAAGGGTACCGCTTAATTTGCGTACTTAGTGACAAACAAAGCAAAGAAAAAATGGATATTTTGCGTGCAGTAGGTGCCGAAGTGCATGTTTGTCCTACCAATGTGGCTCCGGAAGATCCACGATCGTATTATTCGGTATCTAAACGATTAGCAACAGAAATTCCTAATTCTTGGTACGTCAATCAATATGACAATCCTTCTAATACAAAAGCACACTATTTGAGTACAGGACCTGAAATTTGGGAGCAAACAGAAGGAAAAATTACTCATTTTGTAGTGGGAGTTGGTACAGGGGGAACCGTTTCAGGAGTGGGTAAATATTTAAAAGAGAAAAATCCCAACATCAAAATATGGGGAATTGATACATATGGCTCAGTATTTAAAAAATACCACGAAACAGGAATTTTTGATGAGAATGAGATTTATCCATATATTACCGAAGGAATTGGAGAAGATATTTTGCCCAAAAATGTTGATTTTAGCGTAATCGATAAGTTTGAGAAAGTTACCGATAAAGATGCAGCCATATATCAAAGAAAATTGGCAAAAGAAGAAGGAATTTTTGTAGGGAATTCAGCCGGAAGTGCTATAAAAGGAGTGTTACAGCTGAAAAATGAGTTGAAAAAAGACGATGTGGTAGTGGTGTTGTTCCACGATCATGGAAGTCGGTATGTAGGTAAAATGTTTAATGATGATTGGATGAGAGATAGAGGATTTTTGGAAGAAGAAAAATCAAATGCGTTGGATTTAATTGCTGACCATAAAAATAAACATTTGGTTACAGTTACTGCAGACACACCGGTTTCTCAAGCCATTATTTTAATGAATCAATATGCCATTTCTCAGATTCCGGTAATAGACAATGGAGGTTTTGTAGGTTCTATAACCGACAATCAATTGTTCGCTAAATTGCTAGCTAATCCTGAGTTGAAAGAACTTCCGGTAAAAAACATCATGGAAACACCATTTCCAATGGTAAGTGAATCTACCGATGTTATTGCTGTTTCTAAACATTTTCAACAAGGAGCAAAAGCAGTGATTGTGAATTATGACCAAGACAAATATCATATTATTACACAGCAAGATATGATTAAAGCCATTGATTCATGCAAAAGCTGATGGTAAGGTGTTTTTTCGAATAATTCCTTAACTTAGCAAGTAAAATTAAAAAAGATGATAGGCAGAATAAAAGCTTTGTTTGAAGAAAAAGCCTTCGGAGTTTGTGCTTGGTGGGGTGAAAAACTTCACCTGAAAACAGCAAAAATCCGCATGTTTTTTATTTACATCTCTTTTTTAACCCTAGGTTCGCCATTAGTAATATATTTAGTGATGGCATTTATTCTAGAACACAAAGAATATTTTAAATTCAGAAAGAGAAAATCTGTTTGGGATTTATAAAATCAATTAATTAGATAGAACGGAAATTTCTTCTGATACCATGATTTTGCAAGAAGATATTCTTTATTTATTAGGTGCTCCCGACCATATTATTTTAGTCAATAAGTTTTTTGAAATGTGATACTTAATAGTAATTGGACTTCAAACAACTTCATTAAACAAAAAAGCAGCTAAATTAATTTAGCTGCTTTTTTATGTCTAAAACTACTGTTGATTTATTCAGCAGTTTTCTTTTCGGTTTTTTCTACCTTGTCTTTATTTTCAGTAGAAGCCTTTGCTTTTGAAGCACAACAAGATTTTTTGGCATCTTTTGAAGAACAAGATTTTGCATCAGCAGTTTTTTTGTCATGACAAGATTTTTTGTCTCCTTTTTTTGAAGTACATTCTTTTTTATCACATTTTCCTCCTTCACATGGAGCTGCTTCTACATTACTTAATCCTACAAAGCTGATTAATGCAACGGCTAAAAATAATTTTTTCATAATATTGGTTTTATTTAGTTGAATATCTGAGTGTAAAAATAACGCTTTTTCTTCAAAAGAATGATTTAAGTTGTTAAAAATTTAAAAAATTAAATTTGGTCTAAATAAGCATATCAACAAATAATATCATCAAAATAGAAAGGTTTTTTAAGAATTAGCGTAAATAGCATTGAATAGCTAAGTTGAAATACGGCATTTGTCGTATTGCTGTAAAATATTGCTGTACATATTTTTACAACGTCAATTAAATGATGCCAAAAGACAAAAAAGAAATTAAAGTATTATAGCGATTTTCTTTCTCTAAAGTTGTCTTTCGGTTTGGTTGATCTTCATTGAAAGAAGTCGCTGTAATTTTTAAACCAAACCAAAACAAAGAACAATGAAAAAAATGAAATTAATTCTGGGAGCAATTGCTGTTTCGGCTTTTGCTTTTCAAGCTTCTGCACAAATAGTGCAGGAAAAAACGGTTGAACTAACCGGAAAATCTAAAAACAAAGGTTATTTAGGTAATGTAGTTGTTGATGATGTAAAGCAGCAATTCGACATGGTGTTTGTAACCAAAGATAATAACCGTAAGGTGAAATACGAAGTATATCAATTCGATTACGATTTTAATTTGATTAACAATTTTGAGGAAACAGAAAGAAAATTAAAAGGTAAACGTTCTAAAAACAAAGTGTATAAAGGTGATTATTGGGAGGTAACAGGTGTTACTGCTAATCCTAACTGGACTGGGAAGTTGGTTTTAAGAAAAACTCAATATATATATCAATGGAACTGGTGGAAAGGCGGTTATGAGATTACTAAAAAATTATTAGATAAAGAAAAACCGAAAGAAATTAGCGGTGATGGAGATGATAAAAAACGAAAATTATTTTATACAACTCATAAAGATATTTCAGATAAAGGAGAATTATTGGTATTAGCACTTATCAATAAAGGGATGATGAAAATGCCAAAAGAAGCAGATAGGGAATATTTGCTCATGCACATCGATAAAGACTTGAATACCATTAAGAAAACACCTATCACTTTTAATCATCCACAATCATTATTAGTTTCTAAAGAGGTAGAAGAAACCGGTGAGTGGATTTTAGTTTTTGCTCCTTTTGGCGGACAAGGGTATGGTAAAATTGCAGATGATGATCCAACTAACCTTACTTACTTAAAAATTGATGAAGCAGGAAATGTTGCAGAGCGTTTCAACTTTAAAACAAAATGTAACGAATGGGCAATTGCCGATGTTTATGTTTACGGAAATGATGTTTACCTATACGGAGCCGGAAATATTGATAAACCTGAAAAAAAGTATAGCAAATATCCTTTTACTATTACCAACGATGCGATACCAGCTCCTGGTGATGAAAATGCCAGAATGGGAGCTATAGAGAGTGGTAAATTTGGCTTTTTGCAAGTTGCAAAAATTAGTGGTGGTAAAGCTGAATTTGTGGCAACTGCTTCTATAGAAGATATTAATGCCAAAGGAGTTAAGCCTGCTAGTCAGAAAAAATTAAAGGAATTTAATGGTAAAAAATTCATTTTAAATGGAGTAAACATTACCTCTAACGGAGATATCTTTATCTCGGGTCAGGATTTTAAAATGGATAACATGGGAGA
>DATGOR010000222.1:0-2634 GCA_035305805.1 Vicingaceae bacterium
TCTGGAAGTGGAAGTTTTGGCTCAACACAAGGAACGGTATTGGCACTTAAAGCATTAACAACTTTTGCTAAATTTTCTAAACAAACAGAAGAGTCTGGTATTTTAGAATGTGTAATTGACGGAAAAGTAGTGGCATCTAAAAAGTACGAAGCAGGAGAGAAAAATGCCATTGAATTTAAAGGTTTAGCCAAACATTTAAAAGCAGGGAACCAAAAAATAGAAATCCGTTACAAAGACACTAAAAACGCTTTACCTTACACCATGAGTATTGATTATAACACCACCTTGCCTTTGTCCTCAAAAGAATGTAAAGTGGATGTTGAAGCTGAATTAAATACGAATAGTGTGAAAGTAGGAGAAACAGTACGTTTAACTACTAAAGTAAGTAACAAAGAAGATAAAGGAATGCCTATGACGATGGCTGTAGTTGGAATTCCATCAGGATTATCAGCACAACCATGGCAACTGAAAGAATTGCAAGAAAAAGGAACAATAGGTTTCTATGAAATTACCGATAATTTTGTGGTGTTTTATTTCAGAGACTTAGCTCCTAATGCTTCACATACTATCAATTTAGATTTGAAAGCAGAAGTTCCCGGTAGTTTTGAAGCTCCGGCAACATCCGGGTATTTATACTACACCAACGAACATAAATGTTGGAGCAATACAGGAAGTATAACCATTAAAAAATAAAAACCAAACCTCCAAGGTTTCTAAAACCTTGGAGGTTTAAATAAATAAAGATGAAACAACTTCTATTCATCATCATCCTTTTTAGCAGCAGCCTACAAGCTCAGTACCTTAACAATCCATCGTTTGAAGGACGACCTACAACTGCTATTTCTCCAAGAGATTGGCTGCCTTACGGACAAGCAAGTTCGCCTGATACACAACCCGGTAGTTGGGGAGTAAGTAAAATCGCTTCGCATGGAAGTACTTATATATCCATGGTAGCCAGAGGTTTTAGTATTATTGATAGTTATTTGTGGGAAGCTTGCTACCAAAAGTTTCAGCAACCATTGTTGAGCAACCAGACTTATCATTACAGCTTGGATTTGGCTTTTGCTCCTGAATTTTTAGCGGATACCGTGCATTTTAATCGTCCTATACAACTTAAAGTTTACGGAATGAATGCTGTTTTTGAAAAAGAATTGCTTTGGGAATCGGGTAGGGTGGATAATACAGATTGGAAAACCTACTTTTTTGAAGTAAATCCCAAACAACTAACCGAATATTTGCTTTTAGAAGCCTATTATTTGGAAACACCCATGTACAACGGCAATATCCATATAGATAATTTACAATATTACCCCAAAGGTTTTCCTGATGAACCAGTTTTTGTTGAAGAGGATACGGTAATACAAAGCGAGTATAATTTTTCAGTAAACCAAGAGGGTAAAATTGATAGCATTAATGGTCGGTCGGTTCACCATCGCAGAACCATGACCTTTTCATCTAATGAAATTACTTTTACGGTTTGGGACAACCAATCTTTTGATGGAGACACTATTTCGCTGTTTTTAAAAGATAAATGTGTGTTGGAAAAACATTTGCTTACAAAAGAAAAGCACAGTTTTACCATTACGTTGAAAAAGTCATCCTCCAATAGTTTAACCCTGTATGCTCATAATGTAGGTAAGATACCACCAAATACCATTTCTTTGTTAGCCAGCGATGGCACCACCAAAAAACGCTTAGTGCTTTCTTCTTACCTTACCAGTTGCAGTGCAGTAGATATAGTAATTGGGGAATAAAAAAATCCTAACAGGTTTCTAAAACCATACAGGATGATTACTTTTACTTTTTTATAACATGCAACTCTTATTAAAAAAATATTACCTTTTTCAAACATTGCTTTGGGGCTTTTTTTTTGTATCTACCGCTTATTTTAACAGATTTGCAGCAGACGATTTTTATTTTATCAATGAAATTAAAGCTAAATCTTCTTACGATATTTTTTATCATTTGCAATATGAATGGCACGGTAGGTTTGCTTCTAATTTTTTACTTTCTTGGTTAATTCAATGGCTTGATACATCTTGGTCTTTGATGGTTTTTAATATAACCTGCATTGCATTACTTTTTTTAGCAATGTTACGGTTGAGTATTATTATCTCAAGACGTTATCTTACTTCTGCTCAACCAATCGGATGGCTGATTTTAACAAGTGTTTCGGTATTCTTTTTTATTTCTTTTTCTGTCAATGATGTTTGGTTTTGGTTAACAGGTGCAATGGTCTATTTTACCAGTGCAATTGCATTATTTTTTTTAGTAGGTAGTTTAATTAACCCTGATAAAAAAATAGTTGATTTCATTTTAATATTTATTTGTTCATTATTTATAGGAGGTTCCAATGAAACCATGACAATAATTATACTCCTGTTTTTGGGGTATTTCTTTTTTTACAAACATTATTCAAAGAGTGATAAAATAGCAATAGTTATTTCAGCAGCAATATTGATTTCAGGGTTTGCAGTTATTTATTTTAGTACCGGAACTGCTTACAGAGATAAAATTACTCCGAGTTTAAACGCAATGGACGTAGTATTATATACCGGGTATGCAACCGTAAAAACGTTGTTTTTTCAATTTCACAAAACCTTTTTACCAGCGTTGATATTAGCACTTCCACTT
>DATGOR010000223.1:0-2631 GCA_035305805.1 Vicingaceae bacterium
GACATCAATAATCTAGAACATACTCTAGAAGGCTTTCAATCATGGCATGGTTACTTAGCAGAAACACAAGATCAATCCGGGTACACTTTAGGAGAGATTGAATTTTCTACAATAGGCTACTTAAAGATTGCTCCAGCAGCATTTAATGTCACTTTTTTCAGACCCTATTTGTGGGAAATACGAAATGCGGCGACTCTTATGGGAGCACTTGAGAGTTTTTTTGTACTTCTATTTTTCATGTACTTATTAATTACATTAAGATGGAAATTTTTTAAAATCATGTTTAAAAATAAAGACATCTTTTTTATGATGATTTTTTCAACTTTATTTGGAATATCAGTAGGAATTAGTTCGTATAATTTTGGGGCCTTATCTAGGTATAAAATGCCTGCTCAACTATTGTTTGTAACCGCTTTGATATTAATTTACAACATATCAAAGGAAGAAAAGAAACAGTTTGTAATTAATTAGATAAAAGTGCTAAGTATTTATCTTTATTTGCTTCAATTGAATATCGTTCAATAATTGTTTGTCTGCCGGCTTTTCCTAGTTTTTTTCTAAGTTCTTCCGACTGAATAAATAATCCAAGTTTACTTAACCATTCTTCTTCTGTGGAAGCTAAAAAGCCATTTACACCATCTTGAATAATTTCGGTATTTACACCCACAGGAGACATAATGGTTGGGACTTCTAACGCCATGTATTGCAGACCTTTGAAGCCACACTTTCCTTTGGCCCATTCATCATCAGGAAGAGGCATAATGCCAATATCTATCTGAGATAAATCTTCGATTTCTGTTTTTTGATTCCACTTAACAAATTTGATTTTAAAATCATTACTATAAATAGCAACATTTGAAATCATAATAATTTCAACTTGCGGAAATTTTGTAGTGATTGTTGTTAAAACATTCTTTAATAATTCAAAATGTTTGTTGGTGGTTAGCGATCCTGTCCAACCTATTGTTATTGTATCTGTTGATTTTTTCAAAATAGGTGGTTGGTGATAAGACGTATCAATAGTTGTAGGAATTACAGTAACATTTTTATTGAATTGCAATGCGTAATTTGCAAGATGTTTATTGCCGGCTACTACAAATGAAGCATGTTTTATAATGGATTTTGTTTTATTTGGAAACTTTAACCAACTCAAATTTTCATTAGCATCAGAAACATCTTTTAGCCAAATGGCATCGTCAAAATCAAAGATTAGTTTCTTTTTAAAAATTTTAGCATACATCCATTCAAAATAAGCAGGGCCAATCATACATGCCTCTCTATGTATAAATATTTTGTCGTATTGATGTATTTTTAAAAGCAGTAAATGTCTGTTAATTAATCCTTTTAGAATGCCTAATACTTTTTGTAACAAGTAGCCCTTTTGATAGAAAATTTTCCAAGTATTTTTATCTAAAAAAGGAGCGGTATGAATAACAATGTTGTTGTTTGATAAATAAGAAAAATATTGTTCAAATCTAAATCGTTGGCTAGGAGCTGAATTGAGGGGGTAAGGTGTTAAGAAAAGAATTTTTGTCATTTTTTTAATTAATGGTTTGGGCTTTAAACAACTTCACTTATAAATTACTCGTTTTCTAATGCTAAAAAATCCTCTAAAGGATAAACCATTACATTGTTTTTTAATGGGTAAGGCATCGGGGCTTGTGCAATTACATAAGCTTTGTAAACCTTTAAATCTTCTAATGCATTCCAAAAACCGTTAGAAACTTGTGGTGCAGAAGACACTTTTATTTCTATAGCAATTTTTTTATTTCCTTTTACTAATAATAAATCCACTTCATTACCATTGGAGGTGCGGTAGAAAAAGGCCTGGTAGGCATTAAATTTTTGAATAATGTTTTCAATAACCATGCTCTCCCAAGAAAATCCATAAATAGGGTGTGTGAATAAATTATTCATGCTATCAATGGCTAATAATTGATGCAATATTCCGGTATCTCGAATGTATATTTTAGGGGATTTAACTATCCTTTTTTTTATGTTAATAAAGTAAGGCTGTAATCTCCTTACCATAAAAGTATGTTCTAAAATATCGATGTAATTTTTTACTGTGGGTGCACTTACACCTAATGAATGAGACAATTGAGCATAATTTAAGATTTGACCATTCAAGTGAGCAATCATTATCCATAACCTTTTAAGATTCTCGGGAGGTAAATTATAACCAAATTGTTGAATGTCTCTTTCTAAATATGTTTTGATATAATTGCTCAGCCATTTTGAAGAAAATTCAGCATCGTTCAAAATACTTTTTGGAAAACCTCCTTTCAACCAATACTGCTGCAAATCAACTTTTTCTTTTATTTCAGTAAATAAAAATGGAGTTAATTCATAATAAAATATTCTCCCTGCAAGTGTTTCTGAACTTTGTCGTAATAATTCGGGAGAGGAAGAACCCAACACCAAAAATTTTGTTTTAGGATGTTCATCAATAAAACCTCTCATTTCTTTAAAAACATCGGGTAAAAACTGAATTTCATCCAAACAAATTAGCTTGTCTTTATTTTGTTCAAAAAACAGGTAGGGAGCGGTTAAAATTCGTTGATTTTTTTCCAACTCCAAATCAAGGTAAATGGAATTAGGGTAATTTGCCAATATTTTTTTTGACAAGGT
>DATGOR010000224.1:0-13158 GCA_035305805.1 Vicingaceae bacterium
CTGTAAATATGACAGCAGGCAAACGAATTGAATTGCTTCCGGGCTTTGAAACCAAAACTGGAGCCATTTTCACAGCATCTATTAATAACATTAATTGTACTAATGGATTTCGTATATTTAGTAAGGATGATATTTACGATAAATCTTTTGATAATTTAACCTCTTCAATAAATTTAGATTCATTAATAAGTTCAAAAGTTGAAGTTAAAGAACAATCTATTAATAATTATTCTATTTCTATCTTCCCCAACCCTACTGCTGCCAACATAAACATTACCCAACTAAACAATTTTGTTGGTGGCAATATAGAAATCATCAATTTAATGGGGCAGGTTATTTTTACAACAACCATAAATACCAACCAACTAAGTGTTAACTTATCAGAATACCCAAAAGGTATTTATTTGGTTAAAATAAACTCTGATAAAGAACAAGTGATTGAAAAAATAGTGTTGGAGTAGGGAAAAAGTACTTAGGAGTATTTATAATATTTTGGACTTATAAAGCTTCTGTGGTAACTAACACATAAAATTTGTATTAACTTCCTTTACCTCTTGGGTGAAAATCCAAAATAGCCTGACGCAAGTAAGCACTATCCAAATGGGTATAAATTTCAGTGGTAGTAATGGATTCGTGCCCGAGCATTTCTTGTACAGCACGCAAATCTGCACCACCTTCTACCAAATGAGTAGCAAATGAATGTCGGAACGTATGCGGACTAACTGTTTTGGTAATTCCTGCTAATTGTGTTAAATTTTTAATGATGGTAAATATCATTACTCGTGTAAGTTGTTTTCCCCTGCGATTCAGAAATAAAATGTCTTCACTGGCTTTGTCAATTTTTGGCAAATGGTTTCTTACATGTTCTATGTAAATAGTAATGTGCTTGATGGCGGCTCCACCAATAGGAGTAATTCGTTCTTTATCGCCTTTTCCAACCACACGCACAAAACCCTCATCTAATAGCAAATGAGATATTCTTAAACCAATTAATTCAGAAACACGCAAGCCGCAGCTGTACAATGTTTCTATAATAGCCTTGTTTCTCAAGCCTTCTGGCGTACTAAGGTCTATTGCTGCAATGATTTTATCAATTTCTTCAATGGTCAGCACCTCTGGTAGTTTTCTGCCAATTTTTGGAGTTTCAATTAATTCAGTTGGCGAAATGGAAATAATTTCTTCCAACAATAAATAACTGTAAAACGCTTTAATTCCTGAAATTATTCTAGATTGACTTCGGGCATTTAAACCAATTTCGCTTACCCATTTTAAAAAAGACTCAATGTGATGTTGGGTTACTTTTTCCGGAGCAAGATGAATATCGTTCATGTCTAAAAACTGAAAAAGCTTCTCAACATCAGCTACATAAGCATCTATGGAGTTTTTTGCCAACGATTTTTCCAACTGAAGGAAAGATTTGAATCCTTTTATGGTGGGGCTCCAGTTCATAATGGAATTAATTATCACGCCACATGATAATTTGCGATTTATTTTCATAAACCGAAATATCTTTTTTAAAAATTAAATGGAGTAAATCTATGATGGGCAAAATACCAAAACCACCAAAAGTTACCGAGTAAATAATGGGCGTTCGTTGGTGAGTACCCATGTAAATTCGATGTCCACCCAAAAAACCGGTAAGTACTGTAAAAATAATGGCTTTACCTCTTTTAAATTTTACTTCTCCATTTGCCTGAATTTCCATTTGCACATCAGCTGCTTGAAATATTTCTGTATCTAGGCTTGCCAAAGAATCTTTTTTAATAGTGGAAGCCTGAGTTAGCTCTGAAAATAAAACAAATAGTAGTATAGAAAAAAAATACTTCATTATTTTTTGGTGATTAAAGGTAAAATTTGCTCTAAAATTGTATTAACAGATTCTTCCACCGTTTTATGGGCAGTTTTTACAACAATAGCTGTGTTTTCGGGAGCTTCAAATGGAGCATTAATGCCTGTAAAATCTTTAATTTCTCCTGCTCGGGCTTTTTTATAAAGTCCTTTTACATCACGTTGTTCGCAAATTTCTAAAGGTGTATCAATAAAAACTTCTACAAAATCTTCCTTACCAATAATTTCTTTTGCTGCATTTCTTATCGCATTGGTAGGGCTAACAAAACAATTAATGGTAATTACTCCACAATTTACAAATAGCTTAGAAACTTCGGCAATTCTTCTTATGTTTTCTGTTCTATCAGCATCAGAAAAACCTAAATTATTATTAATACCTGTTCTAATATTATCACCATCCAATACTTGTGTTAAAAAGCCTTTTTGAACCAATTCTTTTTCCAAAGCAATAGCAATAGTACTTTTTCCAGAACCGGAAAGTCCGGTCATCCAAATTACTTTAGCTGTTTGGTTGAGAAGCTGTTCTTTTTCTTTTCTCCCAACAATTTGGTCGAAAATAGGGAATATGTTTTCTTGGTTTTTCATAGTGATGATGAATGAAGTACAAAAATAGCTTTTTTAAGTTGAAAGAAAAACGACAAGCACAGTATGTATTCTAAAAACATTACAAGCTATCGATTTAAAATCTCTAATTAGTAATTTGTAATTAAAATACTTCGTGGCTTTTACTTATCTTTGGACTTCAATTTTTTAACTATGAGTAATAAAAAAGTGATGTTAGATTATAATGCAACACCTGTAATTGACCAGGTGGGTGTATTGGACAGAATAAACAGAATTACCTCAAGGAGCTTAAAAAAAGATGCTAAAATGCACGGATTAAAAATGGCATTGAGCATGATAGATTTAACTACTCTCGAAGGTGCTGATACAGATAAAAAAGTCATTCAATTGTGCAACAAAGCCATGCACTTACACGATGCTATGCCTGATTTACCTACCGTAGCGGCAGTTTGTGTTTATCCTAATTTTGTAGCTACTGCAAAAAAAGCGTTAAAAGGCACCAAAATTAAGGTAGCATCTGTGGCTACTGCTTTTCCTGCCGGACAATCAAGTAGGGAAGTAAAATTATTAGACACCAAATTAGCTGTTGATAATGGTGCTGACGAGGTGGATATGGTTATTAGCAGAGGGAAATTTCACGAAGGAGATTATAATTTTGTTTTTGATGAAATAGCTGCTATTAAAGATGCTTGTGGCAAAGCTAGATTAAAAGTAATTCTAGAAACAGGCGAGTTAGGCACTTTTGACAAAGTAAGAAGAGCTAGTGATATCGCCATTTATGCCGGAGCAGATTTTATAAAAACCTCCACAGGAAAAATTAGTCCTGCTGCTACTTTGCCAGTTACCTCGGTAATGTTGGAAGCGATTAAAGATTACTATTATAAAACAGGAACACAAGTAGGAATGAAACCTGCAGGAGGTATTTCTAATGCTAAATTAGCATTGCAATATTTACTGCTGGTAAAAGAAACTTTGGGCGATGCATGGCTAACCAATGAGTGGTTTAGGTTTGGAGCAAGCAGTTTAGCTAACGATGTATTAATGCAAATAGTGAAACAAACAACAGGCATTTATCAATCTAAAGATTATTTTTCTAAGGATTAACAGTAAACCTTAACTGCAACACATACAAAGTAAAATATAGAGTAACAAGAACATACACCATGACTAAAATAAATTTGAATTCGACTTGGGAGTTTGCTCCTTCATTAGAAAGCACCGATCACATTAACTTAAAGAAACAATATGAGTTGTTTATTGGAGGAAAATGGGTAAAACCAAGTTCAGGAAAATATTTTGATACGATAAATCCTGCTACGGAAGAAAAAATAGCTTCTATTGCAGAGGCTAATGATAAAGATGTAGATAAAGCAGTAAAAGCAGCAAGGAAAGCTTATAATGAAGTGTGGAGTAAAATGCCGGCAAGCGAAAGAGGAAAATATATTTATCGTATTGCTAGATTAATTCAAGAAAGAGCGAGAGAGTTTGCAGTAATAGAAACCCTTGATGGTGGCAAACCTATTAGAGAAGCAAGAGATATTGATGTGCCTTTGGCTGCTGCACATTTTTTCTATTATGCAGGTTGGGCAGATAAGTTAGACTACGCTTTTCCTAATAGAAACCCTTTACCTTTGGGTATTGCAGGACAGATAGTGCCTTGGAATTTTCCATTGTTGATGGTAGCTTGGAAAATAGCTCCTGCCTTGGCTACTGGGAATACGGTGGTTTTAAAACCAGCGGAAACCACACCACTTACAGCATTAAAATTAGCAGAAATTATTCAAGAAGCTGGTTTGCCCGATGGAGTAGTAAATATTATCACCGGAGCAGGAGCTACCGGAGCCGCCATTGTTAATCATAATGATGTAGATAAAATTGCATTTACAGGCTCTACCGGTGTAGGGAAAATAATTCAAAATGCTATTGCAGGTACGCACAAAAAAGCAACATTAGAATTAGGAGGAAAAGCTGCCAACATTATTTTCGAAGATGCAGCGTTAGACCAAGCAGTAGAAGGAATTGTTAATGGAATTTACTTTAATCAAGGACATGTTTGTTGTGCGGGTTCGCGTTTGTTTGTACAAGAATCTGTTTATGATGTGGTAATGCGCAAATTAAAAGATCGTATGGCTTCTCTGGTAGTTGGCAATCCATTGGATAAAAATACAGATATTGGAGCGATTAACTCCAAAGAGCAATTAAACACCATTAATAATTATTTAAAAATAGGAAAAGCCGAAGGTGCAGAAATGTACCAAACGGATTGTTCGTTACCCAAAAAAGGATATTGGTGTAAGCCTACTTTATTTACAGGTGTTTCGCAATCTAACCGAATAGTTCAAGAAGAAATTTTTGGACCGGTGTTGGCGGTACAAACTTTTAGAACAGTTGCTGAGGTAATAGAAAAAGCAAATAATACGCCTTATGGACTTTCTGCCGGAGTATGGACAGATAAAGGTTCTAAACTATTTAACATGACTTCGCAATTAAAAGCAGGCGTAATTTGGGGGAACACCTACAATAAATTTGACCCATCATCGCCATTTGGAGGCTTTAAGGAAAGTGGCTTTGGTAGAGAAGGTGGCTTACATGGGTTAAAGGCGTATTTGAAGGTTTAAAATATTAAGTAATGACATGTAAGTTTCAGTTAATTTTCTTGGGTTTTATAACTATTTTTTATGCTTGTAATAAGCAAGAAAACATCCCTATAACAATAGTTGATACCAATATAAAAAAAGAAGTTTATAATTTTGATTTCAACCAAGCATATCAACATGGTTTTAAAGTGCCATCTATAAATCTTGACTCAATTGATGCGTTTGAATTAACATTTGAAATACCGGAAGAACTAAGAGGAAAGGAACTTTATTATAAATTGTATTATCAAAACGAAAGTTATAAATTTAATGAAGCTAAAGGAAATAGTTATCATCCGTTAGCAGAAGAAAATTTTTATGGTTCATGGATAGATACAGACATTTCATTTGTTAAAATAGATTCAGGAGAAACTATTATTTCAACTTCTTTTACGATACAAGGAAACCCCAGAAATGAACAGAAATATATAAATCCGAATACTAGAAAAACAGGAATTGACAGCTTGAACGTAATAGAAGTAATGGACTCTATTAAATCGGATTCAATATGGTATGAAGAGGTAATTCAACAAGCAAAACAAAAAAGTAGAACCACTCAAAACCATTTATATAAGGTAGCTGAGAATTTTTTGACATCGAAAAACATAAACAATAGATGGCAACGCAACCCTCGTGTGGGAGATTATAGCTTAATGTTGATTGTAGTAAGTAAAGAAGAGTTGTCTCAAATTCCAGATTACATCAAAAACATTTCAAAACAAAAAGACGGACAATTTATCAATCCTTTTTACTATTTTAATAATGGAGAAGGAAAGAAAATTAAAAATTTAGCCAAATACTATAACCCCAATTTTTTAAAACTTAAGGCAAGTGTGCCACTTAAAAATGGTTTTTACATACCTAAATTCCAGCATTTTGAAAGTGAAGAATATTTTAACCAATATGTAAACAATTCTGAAGAATTATATAAAAATGCTTCGTTTGAATATCATGATACTTACAGAGCTGATTCTATCCGAAACCTACCAATAAAAACAAATTTTGAAACCGATAATTTTAGCATTGCTGATTATAAAGCCAACCAACTTAAATTTGACTCAACTGAGAGAATATCTACATGGTTGGCATGTTTAAAATATCCCGGAAAAACATTTGGTTACAACGAAGAAGAAGATGTAGTTTGGTTTAAAAATCCAAAAAGTGAGGAAGGTGAAATGAAAAAAGAACATGTTGGTTTTAAAACCAGACACGGAATGACTTACGGAAAATATACCTATAAAATTAAAATGACGAGGTTATTAAATAATCAATATGTATGGAATGGAATTACCAATGCCATTTGGATGTTGTACGATACTGGTGGACCTTGGAATAATAGAAGAATTTGTAAAGGTGATGGGTACTACCCTTATTACATTACAGATGATAGTAAAAAACAACCACAAACATTTTATTCTGAAATAGATTTTGAAATTTTAAAAGCTGCAGAGTATTGGCCTAAATATGAGTACAAAGATTATGAAAATGAAAGAATAGAGCCTGAATCTCATAAAGATAAAGTAATGATAACTTGCACTAATTGGGACTTGAGCTGCAACACTCCCAAAAAGTTTGATGTGGGGGTACATCAAATACAATATCAAGATTTAACTTTTGATTTACACCGATGGCTCTCCTACCAAAATGCAGTTACCTCTAAAGTACCTGCTTTAGACGAGGAATTATTTGGAGGAGAATATTATTATTTTCAAATAGAATGGAAACCAAAAGAAATTATTTGGAGAGTTGGCCCCGAAAAAAACCAACTAAGAGTGGTAGGTTATATGAATGATGAGGTAACTTCAATACCCAATAATCAAATGATTACGGTTTTTACCCAAGAGTATCATTATTCGCATTGGTGGCCTAACGCACCTTTTTTACAAGAGGATGTACCTTTTCCCCTAAACGATTTGAATGGGAAGTTGTATAGCATAGAAATAGAATAAACAACCAATTATTTTATTACTTTTCTATTTCTTGGTTAACCATATACTCCGCGTTTTCAAGTATCATTTTATCTAATGGTTTGTTTTGTTCTTTAGCTTGTTTTTTCACACTATTTAACCATTCAGCATTATTTTTAATTGCTTGTATATAATGAGTTAATCTTTCATTAAATACTTCTTTATTTCCTAAAAAATTGTTGTATAGAGTGTTGGTGAAGCCATTGTCAAGTTTATATAAATTGGCATCAGTGAAAAGAAACAAAATAACATCTGTTTTATTTATTTCTTGCTCTAAATTTACTTCATAAGTAGATTTTACAGTACCATCAGCAAAGTAGATTTCTCTATTATAATACCAAAAACTATTGTATTTAAATACTGTATTTGGAATACCAGAATTATAAATTCCCCAATAATAACTATCGGCAACCACCAAAAGGTTTAACGAAGTATCTGCATTAGCTTTGTTGTAATGAAATGAAGAATATGCCATAGGGTAAGTTGGTAAATCAAACAATAAATTCATACCATCACCAATATCATAATCTTCATATAAATTTTTACCGCTAAGGTAGGTACTGTCAATAATAATGTCGGGCAGTTTTGTTTTTCTTAGGTTTTCAATATAATTTAAAATAGAATCAGCAACAATAAGTTCACTATATTTACTCCAATGTATTCCTGCTTTTGCATAAAGCGGATAAGGCTTTTTACCTTTATTATCTCTAAACCATTTATTAAAATCTATGTGGTTTATTCCATTAGCCTTAAAATGTTTTAACAAGTAGCTGTAGTTGGTGGAATCTTGTTTTTGGCTTAAGTAATTATCAGGAATATATTCAGGGAAAAAAGAACCTTTTCCGGGAGCAAGAATAAAAACGATGTCTTTATTCAAATTTTTCAACGTGTCTTGAACAAATTTTAACTTCTCAACGTGTGCACTAATTTTCTTTTCACCAATAAAATCTGTCCCTAAGTAGGCTTTAATGTAATTTTCTTCGTACAAGTAATTTTCTTTACCTATAATTACTCCATTGGCTTTTGCAATGTTATACAGTTCATATATTTTTTGATTATTTAAACGAACTAAGGTATTTCTAAATCCAAAATGTTGGTTTAAAAAACTATTTAATGAATCTTGGTATTCCCCTGAAAACCAATTGTTAATTGTTAATTGAGGTTTTTTTGCAGCTACTATAGCACCCTTAAGAGGTCGTTCTTCATAAAAAGTAAAGTTTTGCTGTATTATGGGAATCCATAACAATAAAACAATTGCTCCAAACAGCAGGGTTTTTATAATATGTTCTTTTTTGCTTAGCATTTAAAACCTAAAATAGATAAATGGGTTAAAGCCCTCAGCAGTAATTGCACTAATACTTAGTACTAATAACACTAAAGACACAAATATCATTTTTCCGTACCAAAATAAGCTAGGTTGCTGATGGTAATAAATTAAAGTTTCTAATTTTTTTCCGATTTTAGAAGCGGTAACAAAAGAGAAAATAAATGCTAAAATAGCAATGCTTATAAATTCATTAGAGATATTTTCAAAAGTGATTTCAGTACTAAAAGAGAACATTTTTTT
This sequence comes from Vicingaceae bacterium, assembly GCA_035305805.1. Taxonomy (GTDB): domain Bacteria; phylum Bacteroidota; class Bacteroidia; order Flavobacteriales_E; family Vicingaceae; genus BRH-c54. Next base: position 8,583 of record DATGOR010000224.1, read on the forward strand.
GATGTAATTAATGGCATCATCAAACTTTTCAAGTCTAAAAAATACCCAACCAACAACAACAATAATAAAAGTTATAATGGTGCTGAAAAAACCACCGATTTTATTCAACACTTGTAATAAAAATATTTTATCAAGAATTAGAAAAAAACCATGGAAAGCACCCCAAATAACAAAGTTCCAGCTGGCACCATGCCATAAACCTGAAACTAAAAACACGAACCACAGGTTAAAATATAGTCTTGTTTTAGAGTCAACCCTATTTCCGCCAAGTGGAATGTAAAGATAATCTCTCATCCATTGTCCTAAGGTCATGTGCCACCTACGCCAAAACTCTGTAATGCTTTTAGAAGTATATGGGTTATTAAAATTTTCGGGAAAACTAAAGCCCATCATTTTTCCTAAACCAATGGCCATGTCAGAGTATCCGGCAAAATCGAAATAAATTTGAAAAGTATAAGCCAAAATACCTATCCATGAGCTTATGAATGTAATATTTTCTACTGGCTGATTCATTATTAAATCCGCTTGTTCTCCAACTACATTGGCAATCAACACTTTTTTTCCTAAGCCTATACAAAAACGAATAAATCCCTGCAATTTATCATCAATGGTTTCTTTTCTATCAATAATTTCATCGGCTATTAAATTAAATCGTACAATTGGCCCTGCAATCATTTGCGGAAAAGACATAATGTAAAGCAAATAATTAGATAACTTTTCAAGCGGTTTATGTACTCCTCTATATACATCAATAGAATAAGTAAGTGTTTGAAAAGTATAAAAAGAAATGCCTATTGGCAACAAAACGTTTGTCCAACCTATTGCCGAAACATTTAATGCCCCTAAAAACTGATTAACATTATCGATGAAAAAATTAGCATATTTAAAATACGCTAATAAGCCTACATTCATAAAAATGGAACAAAACAATAATAATTGCTTTCTCTTTTTTTTAGGGCTTTCATATAGTGCTTTAACAATATAAAAATCAATTATAGTAGATAAAACTAGTATAATAATAAAATCGGAAGCTCCCCAAGCATAGAAAACAATACTTGCTAAAAGAATAAAGTAATTTTTAAACTTAGCAGGTATTATATTATAAACCAACAAAAAGATGGGTAAAAAATATAAAAGAAATGTGATGCTGCTAAAAACCATTTAATAAAAAAGAGGGGCTAAGGTAGTAATATTTTTATTGAATAGTTTAAATAATTTGCTAATTAAATATGTCTGTTTGGTTTTGTTTCTGGTAGTTTATTAATAAACTACCCAAAAGTTAATTGTTTTTAATATTGCTCTTTTCTATAATATATAAAGGACGTTTCAGTACATTTTTATTAATCCTACTAATATACTCTCCTATTACACCAATTGAAATTAATTGTACACCTCCAATAAACATAGAACTTATTATTAACGATGTCCAGCCCGTTATGGTTTGATGTAAAACATAATGGGAATAAATGGCATAAAGAATAATGACAAATGAAATAAAAGAAATAACAAACCCAAGTTTGGTTACCAGTTGAAGAGGTTTGTCAGAAAAAGCGGTAATACCGTCCATTGCAAAATGGATCATTTTATTTAAGGTATAGCCTGTTTTCCCATATTTTCTTTTATCTCTGTCGAATAATACTTGAGTTTGCTTAAATCCCAACCATGCAATCTGACCTCGTAAAAACTTATTTTGTTCAGACATTTGATTAAGATAATGCACAACTTTTTGGTCAATTAACCTAAAATCACCTGTATCTAAAGGTATATCAATAGAAGTAATTTGTTTAAGAACACGATAAAACAATTTGGCAGTTAGTTTTTTAAATATACTTTCTCCCTTTCTATCTTTTCGTTTTGCATATACAACGTCATAACCCTCTTTGTACTTTTCAAACATATCAGTAATTAATTCAGGAGGGTCTTGTAGATCTCCGTCAATAATAACTACAGCTTTTCCTTGCGAAGCATCTAACCCTGCAGTAACCGCAATTTGATGACCGAAATTTCTACTAAAATTAATATAAAAAACACGTGAATCTTGTTCGGCTAATTTCAATAACTCTAATAGAGAATTGTCCTTACTTCCATCATTTACAAAAATAAGTTCATAATTCTCTGAGATTTGAGAAACGGTTTTCTGAAGTCTATTATATAATTCTTGAATAATATCTTGCTCATTATATATAGGAATGATAACCGAAATATCTGCCTTATTTTTTGTCATTTCTTCTATGTATTTTGTAAGTTACTACACTGCCATTAATATTTATTATCTCGTTTTCATAATGTTCTTCTACATACTGTTTTATGTGTGCTTGTTGTGCTATCGAAATATCCATGGGCTCTAATTTTGTCCATTCTTTAAATGAAATTTTTATCCCTTTATCGTTTAAAACATTTAAATAAAACTGATTGTGAGCATTATAACCATCATATAATACATATTGGTTATCAAGATGATGTTTCCCTTTTACCGCATCTTTAAGATAATAACTAATTTCATAAAAATCTTTCCACCCATGTTCTTTAGGTTTGTATGTTTTCTCTATAATTTTTTGATAAGGAGTAATACCAATTAAAATTAAAAGTATAATGAGCGTAACATTTTTTGTAATCAAACGGTTAGTTTGTTTAAAGTTGTTTAGTAATTCGAAAATAAAGAAATTTAAAGAAATAGCAATGATAATTGCTAAATATGGGTACAAAGGAACATCATACCATCCTAATTTTGTTTTTGCGGTAGATATTACCATAAAGAAAGTAAAAACCATTAGAGAGGTAAACAACGTTAATCGATTAATCTTTTTGTTATTTATAACAAAACCTATTACTAATCCAATTGGAATTAATAAAAACCAAAGAGATAACTGATAATTAATAAAATTGTCATAGTAAAACCAAAAACCTTGATTATGTCCATCATTTACTTCTAAATATCTTCCACCTAATTCATTATCATAAACAGCTGAAATATACCCTGGATTATAAGTTTCTCTCAAAACATAATACCCCACCACCAAAACCAAAAATGATAATACTCCTAAGTAAAAATGTTTGTTTTTGAATAACGGAAGAAGTTGTTTTTGAATAACACTATATAACAGTATAGCAGGTAAAAACATTAACCCTGTAACACTTTTGGTAAGCACTGCCATAGCCGTAAACAGGAAAAAGAGATAAAGGTGTTTGGTGTTTTTGGTTTCACAATAGCTAAAAAAGAGTAAGCCACTTAGTGTTGTAAAAAGAGTAAGCATAGTGTCATAATCTCCTGTTCTAGAAGCGTGTATTTCAATATAACCGTTAGAAGTGATAAGTACAAACGCAGCTAGTAACCCAATCCATGGTGTTTTAAGGTACTTTGTGGAAAAAATAAGCAACGCAATACATGTGAAGAAAGCAGAAAAGGCGGAAGGCAAACGGATTGCCAACTCATTAACACCAATTATTTTCATAAAAAAAACTTGAGTCCAAATAAGTAAGGGCGGTTTAGTATTCCACATATCTGGCTCACCCATAAAGTAAGTAACAATAAAATCATTGTTGTTAAACATTTCGTATGCGTTAATAGCCAATCTTGCTTCATCCCATATTCTGATGGGCAGCGTATCTAAAAAACCAAAAACAGGCATATATATCAGTACCATCAACACGATGTATTTAAAATATTTTGATATAATATTCTTCATCTATTTATTATAATATTTTTGAGAATTAATCTTTATCCTCAACAACTCAAACGGAATTTTAAAACTATCTTTCCAAGTAATTTTTGAACCTTTCACGTCATTCCATTCGCTTATGGGGTATTCATAAAGCAACGAAGTTACGTTTTTTCTTAAAAGTTGTTTTAGACGTAAAATAATTTCAACATCGAATAACCAACGAGACACAAAAGGAGTTGAAATAATGGTTGGAACAACATCACTACTAAAAACTTTGGCTCCACATTGGGTATCGTAAAAAGGAATTTTGATAGTCCAACCAATTAATGTGGCAAAAAACCTTCCTACCAAATGCCTTATTGGCGAACGATCAATATTAGCTCCAACACGCTTTAATCGAGAACCAAATACTGCTTTTTTGTTGTGTTGGGTTAGAAAGTTGGTTAAAACTACGAACTCCGTTAAAGGAGTTGACAAATCGGCATCTAAAAAACCTATTTGAGCAAATTTTTGGGTGTTGTAAGCTGCTATCATTCCTTTTCTAACGCTTTCGCCTTTTCCAAGGTTTTTATTGTTTTTTAAAGTGCTTATTTGAGTTGGATTTTGGGTTTGAAGTTCGGTCAGTACTTTAAACGTGTTGTCGGTACTGCCATCATCTACCAAAAACAAATGGTAGTTGGAGTAGCTATCTAAAAAAGACAAAAAAGCTTGTTGATTCAGTCTTTTGCCTTCGTTGTAGCAGGGTATTATAATGGCTGTTGCTGACATATTGAAAAACAAGATAATCCGGGCAGTTTAATTCCCAAAGCTCTAAAAAATTTACCGATTAAAAAATCTAAATACAAGGTTTTTACAAAAAGAATGTCTGCCCAACCTTTTGATTGGTAAGCTCCAATGCCTTTTTCGGTATCAAC
>DATGOR010000225.1:0-10830 GCA_035305805.1 Vicingaceae bacterium
GTCATGTTTTCTACATAATGGAAGGTTAATCCTTGCAGGTAATTTTCTTTTATTTCGTTGATGTCTTTTTCGTTGTCTTTAGAAAGAATAATTTCCTTGATGTCGGCTCGTTTTGCTGCCAATATTTTTTCTTTTATACCACCAACAGGAAGTACTCTGCCTCTAAGCGTAATTTCCCCCGTCATAGCTAAATTAGCTTTAACTTTACGTTGCGTAAATGCAGATGCTAAAGCAGTAAGCATGGTTATTCCGGCTGAAGGGCCATCTTTTGGTGTAGCTCCTTCCGGTACGTGAATGTGAATGTCCCATTTGTCAAAAGTTTCCGGGTTAATGCCTAATAAATCAGCGTGTGCTTTAAGGTAAGCCAAAGCAATAACGGCAGATTCTTTCATAACATCGCCTAAATTCCCGGTAAGGGTAAGTTTTCCTTTTCCTTTGCTTAAGCTGGTTTCTATAAATAAAATATCGCCACCAACTGATGTCCATGCTAAGCCGGTTACTACTCCCGCAACGTCATTGCCTTGGTATTTGTCCTTCGAGTGCCCCGGTCCTAATAATTCCACTAAATCGGTGATGATTACTTTTGGTGTGTAATCCTCTTTTTCCATGGCAATTTGCATGGCTTTTTGACGAACAATTTTTGCCAACTTTTTCTCTAAATTCCTAACTCCTGATTCTCTGGTGTATTCTGAAGCAATTTTTTCAATTACTTTCTTAGGAATAACCACTTGTCCCTTTTTTAATCCATGGTTTTCAATTAATTTAGGAATGAGGTGCTTGGTAGCAATTTCCACTTTTTCCTCAACGGTATAGCCATTCATTTCAATAATCTCCATGCGGTCTCTAAGTGCCGGTTGAATGGTTGATAATGAATTAGCAGTTGCCAAAAATAATATTTTAGATAAATCGTAATCTAGTTCTAAGAAGTTGTCGTAAAAAGTTTCGTTTTGTTCAGGGTCTAGCACTTCTAACAAAGCAGAAGAAGGATCGCCTTGATGACTAGCTCCAACTTTATCAATCTCGTCTAACACAAAAACCGGATTAGAAGAGTTTACTTTTTTCAAACTTTGTATAATTCTTCCCGGCATGGCTCCAATGTATGTTTTTCTGTGCCCTCTAATTTCTGCTTCATCTCTTAATCCACCTAAAGACATTCGAACATATTTTCTGCCTAATGCTTCGGCAACAGATTTTCCTAAAGAGGTTTTACCTACACCAGGAGGTCCGTACAGACAGAGAATAGGTGATTTCATATCTCCTTTTAATTTCAAAACAGCCAAATGTTCTAAAATTCGTTCTTTTACTTTTTCTAACCCGTAGTGATCTCTATCTAAAATACGTTGGGCTCTTTTTAAATCAAAATTATCTTTTGAATAGCTTGACCAAGGTAGTTCTAATAAAGTTTCGATGTAATTAGATTGAACGGAGTATTCAGCAGCTTGTGGATTTAATCGTTCTAACTTTGCTAGCTCTTTTTCAAAACGCTCTTTTACAGTTTTGTTCCACTTTTTTGTTTTGGCTTTTTTTCTAAATTCAGCAATTTCTTGTTGTTGAGGGTCTCCACCTAGTTCCTCCTGAATCTGCTTGATTTGTTGGTTTAAGAAATACTCCCTTTGTTGCTTGTCTAAATCTGTTCTAACCTTCGATTGGATGTCGTTTTTAAGTTCTAATAATTGTAGCTCTTTGGTAAGATGTTGCAATAATAAATTAGCTCTTTCTTCCAATTCCGGTATTTCCAATAAAATTTGTTTTTCTTTTACTCCTGCATTCATGTTGGATGCAATAAAGTTGATTAAGAAGGTAGGACTTTCAATGTTTTTTATTGCAAAGGTAGCTTCTGTTGGAATGTTAGGTGATTGTTGAATGATTTGGGTAGCTAAATCTTTGATGGAGCTTACCAACGCATTGAACTTTCTTCCTTCAGGTTTTTCCAGTTGATTAAACTCTGTAATTCTTGCTTTTAAGTAAGGAGTGGTTTGTGTAACTTCTTCTATTTTAAATCTTTTTTTACCTTGAATAATGACAGTAGTATTTCCATCGGGCATTCGGAGCATTTTTAGGATATGAGCTACTGTACCAATATTGTTTAAATCTTTAGGTTCCGGATCTTCAATGGCATCATTCTTTTGGGCTACAACCCCTAATGTTTTATCGCCATTATAAGCTTCTTTAATGAGTTTAATGGATTTGTCTCTTCCAACAGTTATTGGTATAATTACTCCGGGAAATAATACGGTATTTCTAAGCGGTAATAAAGGAAGTTCGTGAGGGGTTTCCTCTGAATTCATTTGAGCTTCATCATCAGACGATAATAAAGGAATAAACTCGGTATCGTCATCTATTATGTTAGAAATGGTTAAATTATCAAAATTAAATGTGTCCTTCATTTGTAATGGGTTTTTTTAAGTCAATTTGACATCTACAATACTAATCATTACTGCATTTTAGCAGTAGTCTTTACTTTTCAATGCTTGTGCCAACTTAGAAAATCGGAATTTTTGTCGGTTTTTACTTTCAGTAATTTTCCGTTTGTTGATAAATGGCAGTAAAAATTTGCTGGTCGGCATCAGTAAAATCAACATTTCTTCGTTGCATTACCTTTGCAGCAGTCTCCATAGCTTTTTCTAATTGGTAATTGGTAGATGCTTCGTTACCTCCCCAATGGAATGAAGGAATGAATTTGTTTTGAAAACCACCACCATAAATGTTAGCTGAAAAACCTACAACAGTACCTGTGTTAAACATAGTGTTAATGCCGCATTTGCTATGGTCACCCATTATTAAACCACAAAATTGTAGTCCGGTATTTTTAGCTTTTTCATCGGTATAATTCCATAAATGCACCTCGCTATAATTGTTTTTTAGGTTGGAATTGTTGGTGTCAGCCCCTAAGTTGCACCATTCACCAAGAACGGAATTACCTAAAAAACCATCGTGTCCTTTATTGGTGAAGTTTTGAATGACAGAATTGCTTACTTCTCCGCCTACTTTAGAATAACTACCAATAGTGGTTCCTCCGTAAATTTTTGCCCCCATTTTTAGTGTAGCTTCATCGCAAAGTGCAAATGGCCCTCTGATTAAGGCACCTTCCATAATTTCGGCATTTTTACCAATGTAAATAGGACCGGTTTCACTGTTTAAAATTACTCCGTTTATTTTAGCTCCTTTTTCAATAAAGATTTGGTTGCCAATAAGAGTGTTGGTAGTGTTTAGTTTTTCGGAGTCTTTGTTTTTAGTAATTCGATTGAAATCAGCGGCTAAAACAGCTTCGTTTTTGGTGAAAATGTCAGTAAGTTGGGTTATTTCTATTAAATTAAAATCATTGATGTTGATGATGTTTTCAAAAAGGTAATTTTTAAAGTTTTCTTGCGATGATTTGGCAGCAACAATTTTATCATTCACCTCAAGAGCTTCATTGCTTTTTAATTCATTTAAGATAAAATGAGCTACTTCTTCATTGGGCAAAAAGCTGCTGTTAATGTATAGATTTTCTTGAGCTGTTTTTAGTGGGAACTTTTTGGACAGGTAGTTCTCTGTTTGATAAGAAATATTTTCGTTAGCAACACAAAGGTGAGAAGACCATTTTTCTTCAATGGTGGTAATTCCAATTAAAATTTTAGCAATAGGCTTTGCAAAAACAATAGGGAGGAGGTCAGTTCGATTTTCTTCAAAAAAAATTACGTTCATGAAATGGAGTTTTTTGTGTTTTCGAAAATAATCATTTTTTAGGTTTCAATAAGCACTTTTTTAAAAAGCTTAAATTTAGTTCAAAAAAAAAGTCCTTCTACGATAGCAGAAGGACTTAATCTTTTTAGCAAAGCTGTTATTTAGAGTGTTTTGCGTATCTGTTTTTAAATTTATCAATACGTCCTGCAGTATCCACCAACTGGATTTTACCAGTATAAAAAGGATGAGATTTGTGAGAAATCTCTAATTTGATTAGGGGATATTCATTACCGTCTTCCCATTCAATAGTTTCTTTAGTGTTAGCTGCCGATTTGCTTAAAAAAGCGTAATCGTTAGACATGTCTTTAAACACTACCATTCTGTAATTTTCCGGATGTATTTCTTTTTTCATTGTAATATATTTTTACGTGTCTTATTTTAAAGGGACGCAAATTTAGTAATATTTTTTTAATAAAAACAATAATTCAATTTTTTCTTAAAAGAAATCATAATAACCTCCTAAGTCATCTTCTTCTCTTGCTCTTTTGTGCCCAATAATCTCAATTGTTTTTAAAGTTTCTTCTATCAATTCATCAATGTTTTTATCTTTAGCAATTTTGTTGTTTTTTTCTTTGGTAACGTAATTGGTATTTACTTTTTGTAGATCTAATGGCTGTAGGCCTATATAGTCTAAGCTCCAATTATCGTCTTTCGGTTTTTTGCTTTTAAAGAAATAAACATAACCTGCTTCGTTTTTAACGGTTACTTCTTTTTTGGTAATGTATTCCAATGTGTCTTTGCTAAAGTTAAAGCTGTAGTTGTACAACATGGATTTAGCTATTTTTTCTTGTAATTGGTCGTCATTCGGAAACAAGTCCAAGCGGTTAATGTCTTTTAACTCATTGTAGAGGTTAGCATAGTTTATCACGTCTTCTGCCAAGTAATTCCAAGCTTTTTTATCTACTTCAATGTTATTTTTTGCCAGATTAGCATATACCGAAGTTAGGAGTTTATAATCTTGTACTTTAAAGAGTTTGTTGAAAAATAATTTCACGTCTTTTTTGGCATAAAAAGGGGTGAGTAGTTTAGCATAAATCAGCAAAAAGTCATTCCCTTTGTTTTTATAACTGGAGTAATAATAGGTTTTATCTTTTTCTTTTGCTCCTTCTGCTTGTTCAAAACTAATTTGACTTTTTAGTTCAATTTTTGCCTCTCGTAATATTTGCTTATAATATTTTGCAAATTGTTTGGGTTTAATCATATTGCTATCTAGCAATATGGCTAATAAATTATAAATAGGTTCTTTATAATCCGGTACAAAGGTAAACTCTAAAATTTTAGGAAATACTGCGGGGGCAAGTTCTAAACTATCTTTAAAAGTTCTAAATAAATACGAAATGTCATCTTTTTTGCTACCTAATGGAATGTCGTAGTCCAATAGTTTTACAAATTGTTCTAAGCCTTCTTTTTTCTTTTGGTAGATTAATGCTTTTAATACTGCCAATTGATACATGGCAGTATCTTCTACTAAAGGATAAAGTTCGGCAAGGTATTTTATAATGTTGGGATCTTCTAATTTACCTAAACTAAGTATGAGATTTTCTTTAGATTCTATGTATTCACTGCTAAAAGGATATTCTTTTACTAATTTATATAATTGCTCCACATCATCATCATCAAATAAAATTTTACGAGTAGCAGATTCCAATGCTCTAATACGTTGAATACTATCGTTGCCATAAAGTGCATCAAGTAGCATATCGGCTTTACTTGCTAACACATCACTACCAATAAGTGTGTCCATAGGGGTAAAAGAGCTAAAAAACTCAGTAATAAATTTGCTTGGTTGGCTTACTGTGTCGGAAGTGGTTTTTAACACATAAATACTACCGTGTTTAACAATTATTTTAGCCATAATGGTTCTACTACTATTAGTGTCACCAAAAATCACTTCCAATGAATTGATTCCGTTCTTTTTAGTTGAAACAGAGTCTAGTATTACTAATTGGTTGGTTTTTTTTATGTAGTTTATTTCACTACTCCACAAGGAATCAATATTTTCGTATTGTTTGTATTGATGCTCTTTGATGAATTCTAAATCAATTCGCTCAAAGTTTTCTGAATAAAATGACTGTTCTTTGATTTTATATTCGTACGATTTGTCTTTGGTTTCTTTTTTATCACTTCTTTTTTGATAAGCGATATCGTATAATTGCTCAAAATCATTTGGGATAATGTGATTGGAGTTTACTTTGAAATACATAAAAGAATCGGTGTGTTGCCTAAAATCAAAGGCATAAGAAAAATCTTTTAGTTGGAAAGAATCAAAAAACTCATGGCTGTTTTTTTGCTTGGGCGAAACATTTGCCAACAAATAATAATACGCTCCTTTGATGATTATTTTTAGGTTTATAAACCCTGTGCTGTCGGGTAAAGCAGCATTTAGTGTTATGTTGGGGTAATTTTCTGATAAGTTAAATGTTTTTTTGCAAGTATCTATTTTTAATTCTTTTAAAAACATATATGCTAAGCGGTTGAGTTCAAAGCTATCTTGTTCAATAAATTGCGTATCGAATAATGAAGCTCTTTTGATGAAATAGTAATTATTATCATTAGGGTCGTATGCTTCTAATTCTGTATGATTGTATAATGAACCTACTTTAGTATTGTTTTTAATGTGGTAATATCCGGGAACTTTTACTTCAAAATCTGTTTTTAAAGGCTGTACAGTAGTCCACTGATTTTGCATGGGTTTTAATTCAATGGTATTAAAAAAGTTACCGCCTTCATTTTTTACAAATTCATCTTTCCCGCCCATTTTAAAAATTAAAATATTTAAAGGGGTAAAAATAAATTGATAACGTTGATAGTTACCTGATTTTGTTTTGTTTAAAACATCCAGTCCTTTAAAGCCATTTTTTTCAATAGGGGTTTTAGATAAAATTTTTCCGGGGATATTTTCAAACAATAAGCTGTCTATTTTTTTAGAAAAATCTCCATTGTTATAAGTTTTGAAGTAATGGTAAGTGCTGATTTGGTTGACTAAGAAAAAAGAACCATTGGTTAGCTCAGGTGAGAAGAAAAGACGTTGGTAGTCTGCTGCGGGAGTTTCATACATTTTTCCCGGAACTTTTAATGTGAAAAGTTCGCTTTTAAATGGGGTATTGTATGGCAACAATCTTTTCTTTTTATGGTTTTCTTCAATTTGTTGCTTCGATTTTTTTGAAATGGTAACGGGCATGGCTTCTACTGTATATCCTTTCTTTCTAAGCAAATTTATTACACCGTTTTCCTTTGCTAAATGAGCAGCGCCTATTCCGCTGAATAAACTGATATTCTGTTGGATAATAGAATCTATTTGATCTGCCATGATGTAGTTTCTTTCGTACAACATGTATTGCAAATAATTGTCAGTAGAAAGTGCACTTTGTAAAGAGTCAATCATATCTAAATCTTGGCTGCGATAAGCGTCCATCAGAATTTCATAAGCTGATTTGTCTTTGGTCATTTTTTTTACCCATTCAGGAGTTTCTTTATTTTCCATGTCGGGTATGTTCGCTTTTTTTGCAAGTTCGGTATTGTAAACGAAATCTTCTAAGCTATAAATAGGTTTGTTATTTTTACTGGCAATTTGGTAAATAAACATGTCTAAAAAAGTCTCTTCTTCAAAATCGGTATTGGCTTTATTTTCTCTGTAAAGCAACCAATTAGCCATGTAATGATCATTTGAAATTTCATTTGCTAATAAGTTGTTATCTACTTTTTTTAGTTTAAATGCTTCTTGGTAAAAACCTCTGTAAGTTTGATTGTTAATGGCATAGCCCCCTAAATAATCACTAGCAAATTCAGAATCTAAAATTTCATCGAGCCACATAATTGGGTTCGATTCTAAGGCAATAGCATCAGCTTGATTAATAGCGTCAAAAAACTCTTCTCCTAAGTGGTAAGCAATACGTCCACTTACGTGCATATTTCCGTACAGATAAGAGTTTTTTTCTAATCCGTTACCGGAAATTTTCCAAAGCAATCCTTGGTATTTTTCTTGACTGAATACTGATGTGAAAGTGAAAATTGAGATTAGAATAGATAGTAATTTCATATTTATATTTTAAGTGTTGTTATATTAAAGTAACTTGTTTTACACAAATTAAGGATAAATTTCACTAATTAGCACAAATCAAAAACACCTTTGATGTTTTTTGTGTTCATTCTTTTTTTATTCCGATAGGAAATTTGTGTAATGAGTGTTAATTCGTGTCTTAAATTCATAAGTTATAAACTGAACAATTGGTTTTTTATTTTAAATGGTTTCTACATCAAATAATTTACACAGCCATCCTAATTGACCTGCGTGAGCACATTCGTGGCGTACAGCATGTTTAATGATAGCTCTTATGCTATCTTCTCCACCAAAAGTAACTCCGTTGGTGGTTGGTTTAGCCAAATCTTCATCTGTTAATTGGCTAATGTGATTGATGGCGGTTTGATGTACTTCTTTAAAGTATTTTAAGACTTCATCAAAAGAGGGAGCATCTTCTTTTTTTGGCGGAGTAGAGCCTAGTCCGTATTGTCTTGCCCAAGGAATCTTTACGTGTTTTCCTCCTGTACAAACTAATAATAGCCAGTTCTCTGAAACAGTAATATGAGCAATGAGCCAGCTTATGCTGTTAAATTGTTTGCCATCCAACTCAAAAACCTTGTGTTCGTCTTTGCCTTTTAATTTAGAGAGGTAAAATTTGGTTAAATCTCTCGATAATTCAAGCATTTCTACAAGTGTCTGTGTTTCTGATTTTGGCATACTGTATTTTTTTAATTGAAGTTGTTTAAAGTCTATGTATAATAATGAAAATGAATTGTTTTTTTACAATACGAGGCATTTTTGAGAAGCATAGCCGTAGCTATGGTTAGAGAAAATAACGAAGTAGTGTGAAAAAAGAAGCATTTTTTAATTTATAGAAAGGACTTTAAATAACTTCATTAAGAAGCGAAGCCTCCAAAAGGCTTCGCTTCTTAAATGAGTGTATAAAAATAAAGAAAATTAAAATTACATCACTTCAATTTTCAAAATTTTATCACCTTGTCTGATATCGTCAATTACATCTAATCCCTCTACCACTTTTCCAAAGCAAGTATGATTTCTGTCTAAATGAGCGGTATTGTTTCTGCTGTGGCAAATAAAAAATTGAGAACCGCCTGTGTTTCTTCCGGCATGTGCCATAGATAGAACACCTCTGTCGTGATATTGATTTTCTCCATCTAATTCACAATCAATTTTATATCCGGGGCCACCCATACCGGTTCCGTCAGGGCATCCGCCTTGAATTACAAAATCAGGAATTACTCTGTGGAACGTCAATCCATCATAAAATCCTTTTTTAGCTAAGGTAGTGAAGTTTTCTACTGTTTTAGGAGCGTCTTTTTCATAAAATTCTACGGTCATATCTCCTTTTTCTGTTTTGATTACTGCTTTCATGTTATATGTTTAAAGTTTAATGTTTGAGGTTTGAGGTTAGTTTAAAAGTTTATGAGTTTAGTGTTGTTGGTTATTCATCTACACATCAAATAATTCTCATATTAATTAATCAATCCTTCCTGCCAACAAATACAGTACTGCCATTCGTATGGCTACACCGTTTTCTACCTGATTTAAAATGATAGATTGATTGCTGTCGGCTACATCTGAGGTGATTTCAACACCTCTGTTGATAGGCCCCGGATGCATGATGGTTATTTTTTTAGACAAGCTATCTAGTAGTGTTTTGTTTAGTCCGTACTGCATGGTGTATTCCCGAATGGAAGGGAAAAATTTAGTATCTTGTCTTTCTAGTTGAATCCTAAGCATCATGGCAACATCGCACCATTCAAGGGCATCTTTAAGATTAGGAATAACCTCCACTCCCAAAGACTGAATGTGTTTTGGAATAAGTGTTAGAGGACCGCAAACTTTTACGTTTGCCCCCATTTTTTGCAAACAAAAGATGTTGGATAATGCTACTCTGGAATGGGTAATGTCTCCTACAATTACTATGTTTTTTCCGGTTAAATCTTTGTATTTTTCTCTTATGGAATAACCATCTAGCAAGGCTTGTGTTGGGTGCTCGTGAGCACCATCTCCGGCATTAATAATTTTAGCATTAACATGTTGAGAGAGGAAGTAAGCTGCTCCCGGATTAGGGTGTCGCATTACCACCATATCTACTTTCATGGAAAGGATGTTGTTTACCGTATCAATTAAAGTTTCTCCTTTAGAAACAGAAGAACTTGATGAGGCAAAGTTGATTACATCAGCAGAAAGTCTTTTTTCAGCCAGTTCAAAAGAAAGCTTGGTTCGGGTAGAGTTCTCAAAAAACAAATTGGCAATGGTAATATCTCGTAAAGAAGGAACTTTTTTGATGGGACGATTAATTACTTGCTTAAAATGGTCGGCAGTTTCAAAAATCAGGTCAATATCTTCTTTCTGAAGGTATTTTATTCCTAATAAATGTTTGGTGCTTAGCTTACTCATTTTAATAGTTAATGGTTAATTGTTATTTGTTAATCGTCATTTTTAATTCACACATTTACACATTTATGCATTTACATATTAATCAATCCGGTGTATATAAAATCACTTCATCTTTTTTATCGGTATCTTTCCAGTTTACTTTCACTCTTTCTGAAACAATAGAATGTACGTTTTTGCCAATGTAATCTGCTTGTATAGGTAAATGTCGTTTGTATCTTCTATTGATTAACACAAGTAATTCTACTGTTTTGGGCCTGCCAAAAGCTAACATAGCGTCTAATCCGGAGCGAATAGTCCTTCCGGTAAACAACACATCATCCATCAGGATAACTCTTTTGTCTTCAATAATAAAATTGATGTCGGTTTTATTAGGAATGATTGGAGCATCTTTTCTTCTAAAATCATCTCTGTAAAAGGTAACATCAAGCGAGCCTACTTCTAAGTTTAGTTGAGGGTTGATGGAGATAAGTTCTTTGTGGATTCGTTGTGCGAGGAGATATCCTCTTGGCTGAAGTCCAATAATTACAGCATCTGAAAAATCGTTGTAGTTTTCAATTAATTGATGCGACAATCTTTTGATGGTAATGTCAAATTGTTTGGCGTCTAATATGATTCTATCAGAACTTTTCATCTTTGTGCAAATATAGCTACTAAAGTTG
>DATGOR010000226.1:0-4542 GCA_035305805.1 Vicingaceae bacterium
ATTTTAATTTTTCGGTAAGCTGATAACCCAACGCCATGTAAAATCGGTTTCTATCAAACAACTCAACTCTTCTATCATTTCCAACAGGACGTTCACCATTGATAAACAACTCATTATACATAGACAGATAAAAAGCAGAAGGCATTAATTCATTTTGATTAAGAGGAATGTTTACAGCAAAAAAATGTCTCCAACGAGTTCTAAAATCCTGCTGTTGTACAAACCGCTGTTCATAACGGAATCGCTGTGTTACATAAATTCTTGAAAACAATTTATTGGAAAAAACCAGTTGCTGATAGACTCTATTTTCATAAGATTTAGAATTATCATCCTTACCAAAAGTCCCTGAAGTTATATGGGCATAACCTAAAGTCAATTTGGTTTTAGTTTCCGAAAATTGGTAAGACAACCCTCCACGCAACATAAGCTGCTCTAAATCTGCACCTGCATCATAATTTCGGTGTTGAATGTCGCTTTCAAAACCAAAATTGCTGTTGTCAGAAAATCTTCCATCTAAAAACAGCATGTACCACGCACCTAACTGACTTTGATCTATTTGAGCATAAGATGTTATTGAAGCAAAAACAACGGAAGTTATAAGAAGTATTCTTGTCATAGCGTGGCGCATTACAGGTTTTTTCAAAATTATTAAAAGCATTATATTTAAAAAATTCTCCGACAAAGGATTAACAAAATTTAACCATCCATTTTTATTACGCAATATTTTATAACGATTCTGCGTAAATTTGTGATTGAAACCTTTCATTATCATTATTCCGAAACATATCAATAAGGTTCGTATCTTATCGAAATCAACCATCATTATTTTATTGGTGTTGGTGGGTATTCATTTTGCGGCTTTTGCACAGTTAAAAACTGAAAATAAATTGCTGGTCGGAAGATTAGAATTATCTGAAAAACAATACGAAAACGCCATTCAAAAATTTAATTATGTGATAGAAAACTATCCTCCTAATTACGAGCCTTATTATTATCGAGGTATTGCCAAATTAGAATTGGGAGATGTTGTGGGGGCAGAAGCAGATTTTTCTGCCGCCATAAAATTACGTCCCTTAAAAACTGACCTTTACATCATTAGAGGATCGGCTAGAGAGCGACTAAATAATTACAACGGAGCATTTGAAGATTTTAATAAAGCCCTGGAATTAAATCCGTTAAATCCGGATATTTATTTAAATAGAGCATTGGTTTATCATTATTTAGAACAACATCAAAAAGCTATTGATGATTGCAACCAAGCTATTAATTATGGTTCTCGAAAAGAATTGGCATACATCATTAGAGGAATGTCGAAATTGGGAAACAAAAATTACCGTGAAGCCATTGATGATTTTAAATTATTGATTGAAAATAACAAATTCAACGCATCCTCTTATGTGAGATTAGCAACCGCCCATTACTATTTAGAAAACTATGATACCGCACTAACGAACATATACACTGCTTTAAAGGTTGAACCAAAAAATACCTACGCCTACTACCAGCAAGCAATGATTTATATTAAACTCGACCGAAAAGAAGAAGCATTAGCAAGTCTAAGCAAACTCATTGAATACTCACCGGAAGCTGCGGGAGCTTATTATAACCGTGGCATTTTATATGCCGAGATGAAGGAATTTAAGAATGCTATTGAAGACTACAATAAAGCCATTATGATTAGTCCGAATAACATTTTGGCATATTTCAACCGTGCCGGATTATTGTTTCAACTAAAAAAATACAAAGAAAGTTTGGCAGATGTAGAAAAAGCCATTGCTATTTATCCTGACTTTGTAGATGCCTACCGATTACGAAGCTCTATTTTTAAGCAGTTAGGAAATTACCAACAAGCAGAAAATGATGCACAAACAGCCACTTTAATTGCAACTACAAAATCTTCTGTTTCTGATAGTTTAAAACAACTGGAAGAAGCCTATTTAACCAAATACACTAGTTTTAATAATCATACTAACGAAGCTGTAAACAAGTATAGCAATGAAGAGATTTCTCTTTCTCCGGCCTATTACATTAGTCTATTGGCTATGAACAAAAACAAACAAATTATTGACTCTTGGAATGAAACCTACCAAGCATTTACCCCTTATTTTGTCTTAAAAATGGATGAGATGGAGGAGTTAAGCATACAGCAAAATGAAAAAAAATTACAATCCATTCATGTTAAAATAGACAAAAACCCTAACAATGCCGAACTTTATGTTCAAAGAGGAATCATTTATGCTTCTCTTCGTCAGCATGAAAAAGCTATTTTAGACTTTAACAAATCCTTATACCTAGATAAAAACTACTACTTGGCTTATTTTGCCAGAGCTAATTTGTTTCATCAGATGCTCAACTTATCAGAAAACAACCACGTAGATGCAGCAATGATTATTAAAGACTACAACAAAGCATTAGAATTAAATCCTTCGTTTAAGTATGCTGTATTTAATCGTGGAATATTGTATTTTCAACTTTCAAAATACATTAAAGCCATTGATGATTTTAGCACTGCTATTAACATTGACCCCGGCTTTTCTGAAGCCTATCAAAACAGAGGATTGATTTTGCTTATTTTAAATAATCACGAACAAGCATGTAAAGACCTCAGCAGAGCAGGGGAATTAGGTATGGGAGCAGTGTATTTACTTATTAACCGCTATTGTAATTAAGTGTGGTTAATTTCTCTTTTGCTCTATTTCCAGCTTTTCTTCTCCTTTCAGCGGAGCAGCTTCTTCTCTAAATAAAATGTCTATGGCATCTGTTAGGTCTTTTTTCATTTCGGAATAAACGGTACCATCAAAATAACCCCTCACTCTTCCTTTTTTATCTACTAAAATAAGTAATTGAGAATGTAAAAACCCACCTTCCGCAATAGAATCTTCGGCAACATTTACAAAAAACCCTTTAAATGCCAATTCGTAAATTTCTTCTTTATTACCGGTTACAAAATCCCAGTTATCGGTATTGGCATGAACTTTTTCGGCATACTCTTTTAATACAGGTACAGAATCGTGTTCGGGGTTTACTGTAATGGAGAGAAATTTAAGGTTTTTTCTGTCTGCAAATTTATCCTGAATGTACCTCATATTGGTAGTCATCTTGGGGCAAATGGTGGGGCAAGTAACAAAAAAGAAATCAGCTACATACACGTTTCCCAACATATCATCTCTAGTGATGGTTGCTCCATCTTGATTGGTCAATTCAAAATACGGTATCTGGTGGTAAGTAGTATCAAACGAACCGTCAGGTTTTTCTACCGCAGTTTTATCGCCATAGATAGGTAACTTTTTATAATGATGTTCTCCGGTATAAAGCAAAAAATAAAACAACGATGGTAATACTAGTATAGTGATAAGAATGAGTATCTTTTTAATGTTATTTGTTGTCGCCATAATTTTGTTGATTAATTAGATGGTTTTAGGTAGTGGACAAAATTACGCAGAAAAGAGATTAAAACTTTACTTACCTTTGAGCAAATAAACCCAATATATCATGAATATCTCTTTTCAAAAATTATTTTACGCCTTGGCTTTTATCTGCCTAATGATAATCGTGTTAATTGTTGGAAAAAACATTTTAATCCCTTTGGCTTTTGCATTATTACTATCGTTTATCTTATTTCCCATTACCAAACGACTAGAAAAATGGGGGATAAACTCGCTTATTGCAGCTTTTTTAGCGATATTATTTTTATTCGTGCTAATAAGCGGAAGTATTACCTTGTTTTCTACGCAAATTATTGGACTATCAAAAGAACTAGCTGATTTTCAAGATAAAGTGGTGGATGTGATAACCAATGCTACACTTTATTTTAATGAAAACATCAACATAGTAGAAAACATAGACAAAGAACAATTACTAAAAGACAATAAAGGTTGGTTGCAAAAAACTGCGGGGACATTGGTTACACAAACGTTTAATAGTACAGCTAGTTTTGTTACGGGGCTTTTTGCTACCATAATTTTTACTTTTTTATTGCTCATTTACCGAAAAGGAATGACAAATGCCTTTATTGCTTTTGCTAGTAAAAGCAATAAAAACCAAGTGTTTACCATGTTAAAATCGGTACAACAGGTGGGGCAGCAATATTTATTTGGGATGTTATTATTAATTATTGTTATAGGGTTAGCAAATAGTTTTGGTTTGATGATTATTGGCGTAGATCATCCTTTTTTGTTTGGATTTTTTGCTGCGGCATTGTCTATTATTCCTTACATAGGGACAGCAATAGGAGCGATAATCCCTATCTTATACGCTATGATGGCTTACAGTTCTTTATGGGTGGGAGCTCAGGTAGCTATTTTGTTTTGGGTAGTGCAATTACTGACAGATAACTTTTTAAGTCCAAAAATTGTTGGGGGAAGCCTTAAAATAAACGCACTTACTACCCTATTAAGTTTAATTGTAGGTGCTTCTGTTTGGGGAGTAGCAGGAATGGTGTTGTTTTTGCCTTTTACGGCTATGTTAAAAGTGATTTGTGATGCTTTTCCAACATTACAACCCATAGGAATGTTAATGGGCATTCATGATGATGATAAGAGT
>DATGOR010000227.1:0-9222 GCA_035305805.1 Vicingaceae bacterium
ATAAGCGAAAAAACTATTATTGCCAATAGTATATGTACGATTTAAGTAATTTAGCAGCTCCTACTAAAAAAGAAAATTTATTTTGTCAAAAAAAGTAGCTGTAAGTATCATCATCATTATTACTGTAATTACAGGAATTTCTGGGTATTACGCATCTAAACTCCAATTTGATTATGATTTTGAGAATTTTTTCCCAAAAGAGGATGAAGACCTCAGTTTTTTCTTAAAATACCGAGACCTTTTTAAAAATGATAACGATTACACGCTTATTGCTATTGGTCGGGAAGACGGGATTTTTGATGAAGCATTTTTAACCAAAGCAGCAGCCTTTACCAAAGATTTAGAGCAACTTCCAAATGTGGTTTCGGTTATTTCTCCAACAACTATTAAGCAACCGGTTTTTACTACTTTCGGAATGATGGAAATTCCTTTGTTACATCCCGACCAACCCGAAAAATATAGCAATGATTCTCTACGTATCAGTAAATCTAAAGAATACATCAATACTTTTTTTTCAGCAGATTTTAAAACCATTTCCATTGTAGTCAATAATGTTGACATCATCAACAAAAAAGAATCTGATGAATTAATGACTGCTATGGATGAATTAATCAAAAAATACCATTTTGAAATCATTCACTATGCAGGAAAAACCAGAGGGCAAAAGGCTTACTTAACTATTATGAACCGAGAGGTAAAGTTGTTTTTAACAGCTTCTGTGTTGTTAGTAATCATCTTTTTAATAATTAGTTTTCGCTCGGTTTATGGTACTTTGGTGCCAATTATAACAGTGTTTATTGCCATTATTTGGACCTTAGGGTTGATGTATTTTATGGGTAAAAAATTGGATTTGATGACCATGTTGTTGCCCACCATTTTGTTTGTTGTCGGGATGTCGGATGCCGTACATATTCTTAATAGATACATTGAAGAATTAAGAAAAAATGTATCGAAAACAGCAGCAATAAAAATTACATTTAAAGAGGTAGGTTTAGCCACCTTACTCACTTCTTTAACCACAGCAGTAGGCTTTTTTACTTTAATGGTGGTAACAGTGGTGCCTGTAAAAGAATTTGGAATTTATTCGGGAATAGGGGTGATACTAGCTTTTTTAATAGCCATCACCTTACTCCCTGCCATATTAACCCTAATCAATCCGCCCCAAATTGTACACAACAAAAAAATGGATACTACTTGGCGGAAATTATTGGCAAAGCTATTTTTACTTTCCATCAAACATCCTAAATATACTTTAACCAGCTATTTGTTTATTATATTGATGGCTGCTATTGGAGCGTGGCAACTAAAAGTAGATTTCCATTTATTGGAAGATTTGAATGAAAACCATCCGTTACAACAAGATTTCCGCTTTTTTGAAGAACATTATTCGGGTGTTCGCCCCTTTGAATTGGCGATTATGTTGAATGAAAGTCAAGATGTATTTGATTATGCTACCATAAAAGAACTAGAAAAAATAGAGAATTATTTGTATTCTGATTATGGAGTAAGTTTTTTAGTATCTCCTGTGGCGGTAGTAAAAATGGTAAATAAAGCGAAAAACAATGGAAATAGTAATGCTTATATTGTTCCTAAAAGCGAAAAAGAGTATCAAAAAATAGTCAGCACATTGAACCACCCGTCTGTGCAACAACGCATGAAAAACATTGTTTCTGATAATGGAAAAATAATTCGTTTTTCGGGGAAAATGCACGATGTGGGCAGCAATATTTCTAGAGAGCTTAATGATAATTTCAATGCTTTTTTTCAAGCAAATATAAATACTGAATGGATGACGTATCAACTTACCGGAACGGCATTGTTGGTAGATAAAAATAACAGTACCATGGCAATTAATATGATGGTAGGTTTAACCATTGCATTTTTGTTGATAGCTTCTATTATGGGCTTTTTGTTTAAATCAATAAAAATGGCTTTAATCTCATTAGTACCTAATGCTGTTCCTTTAATAATTATTGCCGGAATTATGGGAGTAACAGGCACCTCCATCAATATGTCCACATCTATTATTTTTACTATTGCTTTTGGTATTGCTGTGGACGATACCATCCACTTTTTAAGTAAATACAAAATTCAATTGCAACAAGGAAGGTCCAATTTATACGCACTCAAAAGAACATTTTTATCGACAGGAAAAGCCATTGTTTTAACCTCATTAATTCTATGTAGTGGCTTTTTATCACTAATATTATCAGATTTTAAGAGTACTTATTTAATTGGTGTTTATGTTACTTTAACCTTGTTATTAGCCGTAATTACTGATTTGTTGTTGCTTACAATTTTACTAATAAAACAAAAGTAAATCTATTATCTAACCAAAAACTGAAAAAACTGCTTATTTTAGCGTTTTTAGAACAAAGCAAAGAAAAAGAAAGGTGAAGGAATATTTTATAGGAAAACTTATTCATAATGAATCAAATCCTTATGAATTAGCTAGGATTAATACCAATTACTATTTTTCTTTCTATGGCTTTATTTGTTTTATAAGTGTATTCATAGTTGCTTTTTTCCTCAAAGCATACCCGGTAATGATTCCTTCAGGAGTATCTGCTTTGTTTTGCATCATTCATTTATATGTTTTAAAAACAACAAAAAATACAACTGTTTCCTCCATTGTTTTCTCTGTATTAATCTACACCATACTTTTTGGAAACATGTTTTTTAACAAAGAAACATTACATTTTGGCGGAGCATTTTGGATAATAGTTTTAATCATTTTTGCTGCTTTTAATTTGGGAAAAAAATGGGGGATAGTAATAGCGGTAATTAGCGTACTAACTTTTGCCGGATATACCTCATTTGTTTTAAAAGAGGATTTACAAAATGCCATTAATTTTCCTGATATAATTTATTATGCACTGGGGTTAGAAGCCGGTGTAGCTTTGTTTATTATTTTTTATTTAATGAACACCTTTATTAAAACCAATAAATTAGTTGCCGAACAATTAAGAATAACCAATTTAAACTTAGAAAAGCAAAACAAAATAGTTAATGAGCAGCATCACGAAAAAATCATCATGCTAAAAGAAATCCATCACCGGGTAAAAAATAACTTACAAGTAATCAGCTCCATGCTTAGGTTACAATCCGGAAAAATCAATAACAATACTAATAATATTGATTTGGTTTTTGAAGAAGCTCAAAACAGAATACAAGCAATGGCTCTGGTGCACCAGCGTATGTATCAAACAGAAAACATTGCTAAAATAAATGCAGAAAGTTACCTTAAAGAATTAGCACTCGATTTATTAAAGCTTCATGCTACTAATCAAGAAGTTGACTTAATCATTAAAGCTGCCATTAATAATTTTAACATGAAGCACATAGTACCTATGGGGCTTGTATTAAATGAGTTAATATCTAACTCTTTGAAACATGGTATAAAAGAAAAAGGTAAAATGAACATTTCTTTTACACAAGAGCATGATAAAATTATTTTTGAATACCAAGATAATGGCGTTGGTTTTGACGATATTAAGGTTGAGAAAGGTTTTGGGTTAGATTTAATTGATGTGTTCACTTCTCAAATGGATAGCAATTTTACATTAATAACTTCTATGTCAAATGGTGTAAAATATACTTTTTCTATTCCTGTAAATTAATTTGTTATTTGCTTAACTTTGCATTGTTCTTTGAAATTTACCATGGGGTCGTTTTTGGCTTTGACAGCAAGATGAATGACTAGGTAAGCATGTCGAGCATTGTGAGTTGGCTCGCTAATATCGGCTCTCAAATCGCTAACTGGCGAAAATAACTATGCAATGGCTGCGTAATCACGACCAAGTCGGATTACCTTCATCCTAGCTGAAGTACAGTAGGCAGGACCATTACTCCTCAAAAGCACCGCCCATTTGCTTTTGGTTAAGGAGTATCAAACTTTTGGGCTAACTTTTGTGATGTTTCTAAGCAAAAGCGAAACAACAGAAACTTAAGGTTAAAATTGGTTGTCTTTTACCTGTTTTATCCCTAACAAACAATAAAAGACTAAACATGTAGAAAGCTTACGAGTTCCTTGTTTGGACGAGGGTTCGAATCCCTCCGACTCCACTTTTTATTTACTTCCTAACATTATTTTTTTTCCTTAATTCATTGATTTATTTTTGTTTATCGTATTTTTGATTTTTCATTCAAATAAAAAAAAGTTGCACCTAATTTATCAACTCCATCATCTTAAAACCAAACTGTTTATCTTTTTAAGCAGTTTTTTTTTCTGTACATCTATTACTGCACAGCAATACTACTTTGATGATTATGGAGTAAAAGAAGGCTTGTCTCAATCTAGTGTTTACAATATTTCACAAGATAAAAATGCAGTTTTGTGGTTAGGCACCGGAGCCGGATTATCTTCTTTTGATGGAAAAGAGTTTGTAAATTTTTCGGTAGATGAAGGCTTAGCAGAGGGAAGCGTAAAAGCAACTATTGCTGATTCGTTGGGTAATATATGGGCAGGACATGCAGGAGGTGGTGTTTCACTCATCCAAAACAAAAAAGCTAAGATTCTTTTTAATTTTAAAGCAGATATTACTTCATTTGCTTTTGCCAAAGATGGTAGTTTGTGGTTAGGCACTTATAAAGAAGGAGCCATACAAATTCTTAATCCATACGATTATCATTCCGATTCACTACAAATTCGTCAGTACAAAGGACAAGACGGATTGAGCGATATTGTTTTTCAGGTAGTTGCTCTTAAAAATGGAACTATTTGCTTTGTAACCGATGTAGGGGTTAAACAATACATCCCCTCCAAAAAGGAATTCAGCAATTTAGTAATTAAAGACATGCCGGCATACTTTCAAATTACCTGTATGTTAGAACAGCGTAACGGAGATTTATGGCTAGGAACATACAATGGGGGTTTGTATCATCACTCTGCTTCAGGAGAGTTTAAGATATATGATTTTATGCGAGACGGTATAGCATCTAATTGGATATCTGCATTGACAGAAGATAATAAAGGTAATGTATGGATAGGCACGTGGGGAGGAGGGATTTCTCTAATTGATACACATAAAAAAGTGATTACCATTAATAGTGATAACGGGCTGCCTGATGCTTACATCAGATGTTTTACAACAGACAGAGAAGGAAATTTGCTGATTGGCACAAAAGAAGCCGGGTTGCTGGTTTTTAAAGGGTTTATGTTTTCATCCTATGGGATAAATCAAGGGTTGCCCAATATGCAAACTAAAGCCATTACACAAGACAAAGACAATCATTTTTGGGTGGGTACAGGCAATGGTATAGCTGTTTTCAAAAAAGAAAATAAACAGTTGGAGTTAATTCAACAATATGGAGAACAAAACGGACTATTTTTTCCGGATATTCGTTTTATAAAAAAAGACAAGCAACAAAATATTTGGTTAGGAACGTGGGGTGGAGGAGTAATGCAATTCAATCCTTATAACAAACGATTTGAATCGAATTATCGCATTAATTCATACATGAGTCAGTTAAACATTACTGCTTTAGAAGTAGATAAAACCAATAACTTGTGGGTAGGAACTTCAGATGGTTTGGTTTATTACGAAATCAACAAAGGCTTGGTAGATAGATTGACACAAGTAAATGGACTTGCCGGCAACGAAATTTCTTGTTTGTTTGTAGATAACAATAATGTGGTTTGGGTAGGTTCAAGAGAAAAGGGGTTGAGCAAAATTATTGGTAACCAAATTTCTATAGTTGAGTTAGAAAAGCAGCACCTCACTATTAACAGTATGGCTCAGGATAAAGAAGGGAATTTATGGATAGGAACAGAAGGTAAAGGAGTGGTGGTGTTTGATGGTAAAAAAATCATAAAAGAAATCACTACTTCCGACCATCTTTTATCTAATTACATTTCTTATATTATTGTTGATGATGAAAATAACTTATGGATAGGCTCTAATAAAGGGCTTAATAAAATTGATCAAACCACCCATGCTATATATTCCTACAACGATAAAATGGGGTATAAAGGAAACGAATCAAAATCCAATGCGTGTTACAAAGATAAAGCAGGTGATTTATGGCTTGGAACCATAGAAGGGTTAATTCATTTAAACAAAAAGTTTGATGCTCATAATGATTTAGAACCTAAAGTATTTATTAACGATTTGATGATCAACTTTGAAAACAGAAAGTTAGAAGACAACCTCACGCTTAATTACAAGGAGAAAGCCATAGCGTTTTATTACAAAGGTATTTGTTTAACTCACCCTGAAGCAGTCAACTACAAATATATGTTAGAGGGATTAGATGAAGATTGGCGTCCGGTTACTAAGCAAACTTTTGTTACCTACTCGCCATTACCGCCCGGAAATTATACTTTTAAGGTAATTGCTTCTAATAATAATGGTGTTTGGAGTACCGTTCCTGCCACTTTTTCTTTTGTAATAACTCCACCTTTTTGGCAGCAATGGTGGTTTTATTTAATTGCGGGATTACTTACTTTTTATTTGGTTTATCAATTTGCTTCCATCAAAGAAAAAAGACAACGTGCTATCAATAAAGCACTGGAAATAAAAGTGAAAGAACGTACTGAAGAAGTGGTTCAAAAAAGTAAAGAAATTGAGCTTAAAAACAGAGATATTATTGATAGTATTAATTATGCAAAGCGTATTCAGTACGCCATATTGCCTTCCAAAGATGAATTTGAAAAAACATTAAAAAACACCTATGTATTATTTCATCCCAAAGACATTGTAAGTGGTGATTTTTACTGGTATTATGCGTTATCAAAACCAGACAATAAAGAAGAAAAATTATTTTTTGCCGCAGCAGATTGTACCGGACATGGTGTGCCGGGAGCGTTTATGAGTATTGTAGGGTATAACCTGCTCGATAAAATTGTTGGTGAATATAAAGTTACTCAACCGGCAGAAATATTGAATCACCTAAATAAAGGTGTTTCAGCAACACTGCGTCAAAATGCCGAACATCATCAAGATGTAAAAGATGGGATGGATATTTCTCTTTGTTCTTACCAAGCATCAACACATACATTAGAATTTGCAGGAGCGTTTAATCCTTTATACATTGTAAGCGAAAATGAAATAATTGAAAGTAGTGGAGAAGTATTAACTCCAAGCATCATACACGAAAACGGATTAAAACTTTACGAAGTAAAAGCCGACCGTTTTCCCATTGGAAACATCAACAATGAAGCAAGAAAATTTACCAATCATAGCTTCACTTTGAAAAAAGGAGACATGGTTTATCTGTTTTCTGATGGTTATGCCGATCAATTTGGAGGTCCAAACAATAAAAAATTCAGGTATAAACAATTCAAAGAGTTGCTCTTATCGGTTTACCACTTACCTATTGAAGAGCAAAAAAAGAAATTAATAACTGTATTTGAGGATTGGCGTGGCAATAATGAACAAGTAGATGATATTATCATTATTGGTAGTAAAGTAGGAGCGTAATTAATTGCTTATAATTTCAGTTATAACCACATACTTACCAATTCTACTTTGAGCCTTTGGATCATCACTAGGGCAAATATCCCAATATCCCTCTTTAACTTCCATTTTTACAGAGATACTTTTGTTCAAATACTTTAGCAAATCTGCTTTCTGTACTTTACTCTCACATAATTTAATGTAATAATCCTGAATGGAACAACGTAAGTAAAGTTCTTTCAGTTCAGGGTTTTCTATACCAATTTTATTAGAAAAAGATTTTTCTATCAACTGACAATGTGTTGCTTCATCATGGATTGATTTTTCTCGAAAAGCTATTTTTTCCGTATTGTTTTTACAAGACGTTGTAAGCCAGAAAAGTATCAATATATAGGCAGGTATTCTTTTCAAAATAAACTAGTCAAAATATTTTTTAATGGCAGCAGTAAAATCAGCTGGTGCAGCACAGGGTTTTTGAGTAAGTTTATTAACGAAAACCAAAGTAGTTTCCGCTTCATTTATCACATCATTATTGGCATTTATAGTTTGATAAACAAAATGTATTCGGGCTTTTGGTAACTCAGTAACGGTGGTTTTTATGGTCAATTCATCATCATAAAATGCCGGTTTATAATATTTAATTTTAAACTCCAACACAGGTAAAGCGATTCCCTCATCTTCCATTTTTCGATAGCTAAAACCTAATTGCTTAATGGACTCTACTCGTGCTACTTCAAAATAGGTAGCATAATTTCCGTAATAAACATAGCCCATCATATCGGTTTCGGCATAGCGTACTCTAATTTTTG
Organism: Vicingaceae bacterium; assembly: GCA_035305805.1. Lineage (GTDB taxonomy): Bacteria > Bacteroidota > Bacteroidia > Flavobacteriales_E > Vicingaceae > BRH-c54. The sequence goes on from DATGOR010000227.1 coordinate 8,207, forward strand.
TTATTGATGTGTACATAATATAAAATTGACATAAAATTTACGGTAAAGTTCGTAATTTGGTCAACCAACACAAAAGGTTTAGATTTTTTACATGCAATTTTTTTTCAACCATCATCATCAATCACTGATAAAAAACCATTTTTTGTTAGTAATAATAGCTTTTTTAATAGCTTGTCATCCGGCTGTATATCAACAAACTAATACCACATCCATTGCTATTGAAACACAACAAGAAGATAGTTTAGTCAATCATGTTATTTTGCCTTACCAATTAAAATTAGAAGAAGAAATGAATGAAGTATTGGTTATTTCTGCTGAAGAATTTCCAAAAGAAAAAGGTAAAGCCGAGACTAAATTAGGCAACTTGGTAGCTGATTTAAGTATGGAAGTAGCTCAAAAAATGTACGATGACAATATTGATTTTTGTTTATTGAATTTTGGTGGACTAAGAACTTCTTTACCACAAGGAGAAATTACCCGAGGAAAAATTTTTGAATTAATGCCTTTTGAAAATGAGTTGGTAGTGGTAACCTTGTCAGAAACTAAATTTTTGGAATTAATAGAATATCTAAAGAATGTTGGCCCACAACCAGTATCAGGGCTTTCATTTGATTTCACTATAAATATTGAAAATGAAATTAAGAATTTGTTTTCTCAAGAAGGAACTTCTGAGATTAACATCCTCACATCCGACTATTTAGCCAATGGAGGTGATAACATGACATTTTTTTTAAACCCTATTAAAACAAAGAAAGTGGGTATAAAATTAAGAGATGCCATTATACAATATTGTATAGAACAACACGCACAAGGCAAGCAATTAACCGGTAAAATTGAAGGGAGGATTGTTTATGAGTAACAGAAGAACCTTTATAAAACAATCTTTTTTAGGAGGAGTATCTTTGCTTGGAGCTGCTGCATTCAATCCGCTTTCAGCTTCTATTTTGAAAAAAAATCACACCAAAATAACTATTTTACACACCAATGATACCCACAGTCATATAGAGCCATTTCCG
>DATGOR010000228.1:0-2752 GCA_035305805.1 Vicingaceae bacterium
TACGCAAATTATAATATTCGTTTATTTTTTCACCTCATATTTAATAATTATGATGTAATATGGAGCAATGATTTAGACACCTTGCTTTCGTGCTATTTGGCAGCTAAGTGTAAAGGGAAAGCTTTGGTTTTTGATAGCCACGAGTATTTTACAGAATTGCCTGAATTAGTAAATCGACCAAAAATAAAATGTTTTTGGAAAAGTATTGAGAAACGTATTTTACCAAAACTGAAAAACGTAATAACTGTTTCTGAAGGTATTGCACAATTGTACCGAGAAGAGTATAATATTGACGTTAAAGTAGTTCGTAACGTTCCTTATTTTAAGGAAAAAAAATTAAGCAAAGTACCTCTAAAAAAAACCATTATTTACCAAGGAGCTATTAATGTAAACAGAGGTATAGAAACTATGGTAAAATCCATGAATTATATAGATGATGCAACACTTTTAATTGTGGGAAATGGAGACGTTTTTAATGAGATTAAACAACTGATTAATCAACTACAGTTAAATGATAGAGTAAAAATGTTAGGAGAAGTTTCTTTTGAAGAATTGCATCAATATACTCAACAAGCAATTTTAGGTTTAAGCTTAGAAGAAGATATGGGGCTTAATTATCGGTTGGCATTGCCTAATAAACTATTTGATTATATTCATGCGGAGATTCCTGTATTGGTTTCCAACTTGCCTGAAATGAGTCAATTAGTAAAAAAATACCAAGTTGGTGAAGTAGCTGAAAGCCACCACCCGGAAAGAATTGCAGAACAAATTAAAAGCATGTTGAATAATCCACAACTACTTCAATTTTGGAAAAACAATACTAAAGTTGCAAAACAAGAGTTAAATTGGGATAATGAAAAAAAAGTTATTATTGAGATGATAAAAAATCTTCCAACCAATTGAATGATAAAGAGCTAAATATTGTATCTTTTAATGTGCCTTTTCCGGCAAATTATGGTGGAGTGATAGATGTTTTTTATAAAATTAAAGCGTTGCATCACTTGGGAGTTAAAATTCATTTGCATTGCTTTGATTATGGAAGAGGTATTCAACCTGAACTTGAGAAATATTGTGTTTCAGTAAAATATTATCAACGAAACACCTCCATTTTTGCTCTGCTAAGTTCAAAACCCTATATAGTTAAATCTCGTGCTAATAAACAGCTTTTAGAAAATTTACTAAAAAACGACTATCCTATATTATTTGAAGGATTACATACTTGTTTTTGGTTAAACCATCACGAATTAAAGAAAAGAATTAAAATAGTTAGAGCCCACAATGTAGAACATGATTATTATGCTTTTCTAGCTAAAAGTAGTGCTTTCAGTTTTAAAAAATTATACTACCAACTAGAAGCGAAAGCATTAAAAAGATTCGAACCGATTTTGCAATATGCTAATGGTATTTTGTCAGTATCTAAATCGGATGAACAATATTTTAAAACCAACTATCCTGAGGTTAAAGCTACATTTCTCCCTTGCTTTCATCAAGAAGAGGAAATTACTATTAAAGACGGAATGGGAACGTACGTGCTGTATCATGGCAATTTAAGTGTTCAAGAAAATGAAGCTGCGGCATTATTCATTGTAAAACAAATTTTTAGTGATATCAAATTACCTTTAAAAATAGCCGGATTTCATCCTTCTAAAAGGTTAAAAAAAGTTATTCAGCCTTTTCCTCATATAGAATTAATTGAGAACCCAAACGATGAACAAATGGCTAGCTTGATTGAAAATGCACAAACCAACATTTTGATTACACATCAACCTACGGGTTTAAAATTAAAATTATTACATACTTTGTTTAAAGGAAGGCATTGTTTAGTAAATCCCCTAATGATTGCCGGAACCGGCTTGGATAGTGTATGTGAAATTGCTGATACACCTCAATTATTCAAACAAAAAATTGCAGCATTGGCACAGCAAGAAATAGATGTTGCTTCAACACTGGTTAAGAGATATAATGTGTTAGGAGATTTCACTAACTTGGTTAACGCCAAAAAAATAATAGAAGAGATACAACAGTAATGTAAAACGAATGAGCTAAAGTATAAGCAGAGTAAGTGTCTAAAAAGGTGCGTACTTGCTTTTTTACCATGGATTGAAAATATATTTTACTCAGATTCCAATTCTTTTATCTTATCCTCCAGTACTTTTAGCTGCATTTCATAATTTTCAATTAATTTAGATGAGTTGGCTAATAATTTTACAACAAAAGGCTCATCAAAGCTTTTAATTTTCTGATTTCCTAGCACAATATTCAAATCTAAAAACAGCAATTCTATGGGGTGAATTTTGAAAATTTTAGCAATTTCAGTAACTCTTTTAATGGTTAAAGCCGTTTTCCCACTTTCAATTTTTGAATAAGCCTTTTGACTAATGTTTAGTAAATCTGCCATATACTGCTGAGAAAACCCAAATTGATGACGTGCTGCTCGTATCTTAATATGTAATTCCATTATATTAGAACCAAAAGTACTAATGTTTTCAAAATAAACCTTATATATTTGTGTTAATGTTTCTTTAATTCATTTATAAAGAATATGTTGTTAAGCGAATTTGAAAAATTAATACACTTGCATGAGCTTATACTAAAGCAAAGAACAGGGACTCCTGAAGAATTAGCTATGCGTATGGGGATATCCAGAGCATGTTTGTTTAGATATATAGAAAGATTAAAAGGGTATGGAGCAGAAATAAAATACAACAGAACACGTAATTGTTATGGATATACCAATAATTTTAAATTAAAA
>DATGOR010000229.1:0-14833 GCA_035305805.1 Vicingaceae bacterium
AGTAACAGAAAATCAATCTTTTTTTATGCTTCATCAAAACGACACTATTCGTGGTCATATCTACCTCATTAATGGCATGATAAATGATAACAATACCATTAAAATTCATGGGCATTTTGATAGTGAAAAGGATGAGGAAAAATTAATGATAGGTAAGAAAGTTTTTGTTGAAGTTGAAAAAACCAATTAAACCAATCTTAATAATTTAAAAGTTTTTTAGATTTGTGTACAACTTGGCTTTATAAACATTTAAAAATACCCGTTAATTAGTGAGAACCCCCCATCACTTATATATTAAAAACATGGTATGTAGCCGCTGTAAAATGGTGGTAAAAACAATCCTTGAAAAATGGGGACTTCATCCTTTACAAATTGAGCTAGGAGAAGTGATTTTGGAAGAACAAGATATTTCTTTTGTAAAAGAAAAACTTCAGCAAGAACTCCAATCTTTTGGCTTCGACCTTTTAGATGATAAAAAAACAAAAACCATTGAAAAGATAAAAAACCTGATAGTGGATTTGATTCATCATAAAAATAATGGATTACATATAACCCTTTCCGAATACATAACTCAAGAATTCCACCAAGATTATAGTGCGTTAAGTAATTTGTTTTCGCAAGTTGAAGGAATTACTATCGAGAAGTATTATATCCTTCAAAAAATTGAAAAAGTAAAAGAGTTACTAGTATATGACGAGCTTTCGTTAAGCGAAATTGCTTTTCTGCTAAACTATTCAAGTGTTGCTTATTTAAGTAATCAATTTAAAAAAGTAACAGGTCTGACTCCAAGCCGTTTTAAAAAAATGCAAACAATCAAACGCAGACCTATAGAGGAATTGTAAATTTTACAAATTCCTTCCAAAATACTACAATAACGTATCGCCAAAAAGGGCAGACTTTTGTGTCATAATCAAAAAATAAAAATAATGACACATACTTATCAAATAACAGGTATGACCTGTGGAAGCTGTGAAGCTAAAGTTAAATCAGCTTTACTAACTGTTAATAATGTAACTGCTGTAGAAGTTTCAAAAGAAACTAAGAAGGCAATCATTTCAATGGATAAACACATTGCTTTAGGTGATTTACAAAATGCACTTGACAACAGGTATAAAATTTCTGCCTTTCAGCATAACGAAACAATAGAACAAACGAAAACATGGGTTGCCACCTATCGTCCTGTTTTGCTCATATTTATATATATTTTTTCAACTACTTTCTTTATAGAGTTTACTGCTGAAAATATTGATGTTTCAAGATGGATGAGAAATTTTATGGCCGGATTCTTTTTGACTTTCTCATTTTTTAAAATGTTGAATTTAAAAGGGTTTAAAGATAGTTATTTAATGTATGATATTATTGCTCGGAAATTTCCAACTTGGGGATATATCTATGCTTTTACAGAGCTTTTGCTTGGGATAGCATTTTTGACGAATTTTAACCCAATTATAACAAATAGCGTAGCTTTTGTGGTAATGTCGGTTAGTATTATTGGGGTTTTACAAACGGTTTTGAATAAGAAAGCAATTAAATGTGCTTGCTTGGGAGATGTTTTTAATTTACCAATGAGTACGGTAACTATTATAGAAGACGGATTAATGATGATAATGAGTTTGTGCATGTTAATTTTAACATTAGTTTAAATGAGCTATTTTTAACCTATAGGTTTAAAATATGTTAAAGATGATTAAAATCAGTTTCTATAAAATTAATTATTTGTAATTTAGACATATGCTTAGAAAGGTAATATCTATTTTGTTGGTATTTGTTGTAGTTTTTACAACATCGGGGTTTACTATTTCTTCACATATATGTAAAGGTAAAAAAGTAGAAACAGTTGTTGGCCTTCGAAAATTAGATGTTTCCTGCGGAATGGAAGAAGCTAAAAAAGAGAAGAACTGTTCAAATGAGAACAACTTTAATTCTAATTGTTGTCAAAACGAGTTTCAAACTTTTTTAATGACAGAAGATTATGTACAAGAGGTGTTTGAATTAAAAACACCTTCAAGTTTCTTTGTTCTCTGGTTTGTAATCATGGATTTAAACTTGGAGACTGGTTTTAAAAACTTGGTCTATAATGTTTATTTACCACCTCCTATACAAAAAGACATTCCCGTGCTTTTTCAGTCTTTCTTAATTTGATTTTTGTGTCCCCGACAACTATCGGGAATAAGATGCGTGATATTTTTTAATATCAACAGCATTTTTTGTGCGTTAAATCTTTTTTTGCACAATTACCTATTTGCACATTAATTCATTAAGATTATGTTAAATAAAGCATTAAAATATTTTCTTCATAATAAGTTGGTTACGCTTATTGTTCTGTTGGTTTTTATAACATGGGGAGTTATTACAGCTCCTTTTGGTTGGAAAGTTGGGGCGTTGCCTTCAGATCCGGTTCCTGTGGATGCTATTCCTGATATTGGTGAAAATCAACAAATAGTTTTTACACAATGGCAAGGTCGTTCTCCACAAGATATTGAAGATCAAATTTCTTATCCCTTAACGACTTACTTGTTAGGAATTCCGGGTGTTAAATCCATTCGAAGTACTTCTGTTTTTGGGTTTTCTAGCATTTTTATCATTTTTTCTGAAGATATAGAGTTTTATTGGTCTCGCTCAAGAATTCTTGAAAAATTAAGTTCATTACCTTCCGGATTACTCCCTGATGGTGTTCAACCGGCTCTTGGTCCTGATGCAACCGCTTTAGGTCAAGTGTATTGGTATACCATTGAGGGTAGAGATAAAGACGGAAACCCAACAGGTGGTTGGGATTTACATGAAATACGAACAGTTCAGGATTTTTATGTGAAATATGGATTAAATGCTACAGAAGGGGTTTCTGAAGTTGCTTCTATTGGTGGATTTGTACAGGAATACCAAATTGATGTTAATCCGGATGCCCTAAAAGCTTATAATATACCGTTGCATAAAGTAATGCAAGCCGTTCAAAAATCTAATCGTGATGTTGGAGCAAAAACCATTGAAATAAACCAAGCAGAATATTTAGTACGAGGATTGGGTTACATCAAAAAAGTTGCTGATGTAGAAAAAGCAGTTGTAGCTGTTCAGGAAAATGTACCCATAAGAATAAAAGACATAGGTGTTGTTAGTTTAGGACCTGCTACTCGAAGAGGGTTACTAGACAAAGGCGGAACAGAGGTTGTAGGAGGTGTTGTAGTGGCTCGTTATGGAGCTAATCCGTTGCATGTAATTAACAATGTAAAAGATAAAATAAAAGAAATAAGCCCCGGATTGCCTAAAAAAATACTTGCTAATGGAATTGAAAGTCAATTAACAATAGTTCCATTTTATGATCGTTCGGGTTTGATTTATGAAACGCTTGGCACACTTGAAGAAGCGTTGTCGCTTCAAATTTTAATAGTTATTTTAGTTGTTATCGTAATGGTGTACAACTTACGAGCTTCATTTCTAATTTCCAGTTTATTGCCAATTGCAATACTTATGGTGTTTATTGCAATGCGTTATTTTGGTGTTGATGCTAACATTGTGGCTTTATCAGGTATTGCTATTGCTATAGGTACTATGGTAGATTTAGGAATAATTCTTTCGGAAAATATTATTAAACACATTGACGAAGCTCCTGCGGGACAAAAGCTAATAGACACCATTTATAATGGAGCTTCAGAGGTTAGTTCAGCTATTTTAACGGCTGTTTCTACCACCATTGTGAGCTTTATTCCGGTGTTTACCATGCAAGCAGCAGAAGGAAAACTATTTGGCCCTTTAGCTTTCACGAAAACATTTGCCCTTATTGCCGCTCTTATTGTTGCTTTATTTATCCTTCCGATGTTAGCTCATTGGTTTTTTGGTGCAAAAATTAAAAGTAAAAAAATTCAGAAAGGAATTAATATTGGATTAATTCCTGTTGCAATAGCTTGTTTTTTTCTGGGTCAATTTTGGGCAGGAACGATTTTATTTGCTTTCGGAATAACAGGAATTTTAAAGGAAGTTAGAGATAAAAAATTAGCTAGACTAACTACTAATTTGGAAAAGAATACTGAAAAACAAAACAAGCTTAAAAAAACAGCAAATTGGTTATTAAATAATTCAGAAATAATTATTGTAGTTGTAGGAGTTATATGGCTTTTAGCTAAATATTGGCTTCCTTTAGGAGCAGGCAAAAGCCTTATGTTAAATGTAGTTTTTGTGGCACTGTTGGTAGGGTTTATTTTAGGGTTGTTTTCGCTATTGGAACATTACTATAAATCTATTTTAAAGTGGTGTTTAGATCATAAAAAAACCTTTCTTTTTATTCCTTCTTTTTTAATTTTTCTTGGAGTTGTAATATGGTTTGGATTCAGTGCTGTTTTTGGTTTTGTGTCTAAAGGTTTTGATGTAGTACATGTAGATATTAGAACAACAAGTGTTTGGCAAGGGCTAGAAAAAACTTTTCCGGGAATGGGAAAAGAATTTATGCCCTCGCTCAACGAAGGCAGCTTTTTGCTAATGCCTACATCTATGCCTCACTCGGGAATAGAATACAATAAAAACACTTTAGCTCAATTAGACATGTTATTGACTAATATTCCTGAAGTAGATATGGCTGTGGGAAAACTAGGAAGGGTAGAATCTGCATTAGATCCGGCTCCAATTTCCATGTACGAAAATATCATTAATTATCATCCGGAATACATGCTTAATGAGAAAGGACATCGAGTTCGTTTTAAAGTAGATAAAAACAATCGTTTTATACTTAATAATGGAGATACGCTTTCTAATGAGGAAGCGTTATTAAGAGGAGTAAACAGCCAAGTTTTAATACCTGATGATAATGGAAGTTATTTTCGTAATTGGCGATCACACATACAGTCACCAGATGATATTTGGGATGAAATTGTTAAAGTAAGCAAAATACCGGGATTAACTTCTGCACCAAAATTACAACCCATAGAAACACGATTGGTAATGCTCCAAACAGGAATGCGAGCTCCTATGGGAATAAAAGTATATGGACCAGATTTAAAATCTATTGAAGCGTTTGGAATGCAGTTAGAAGAAATTTTGAAAAATGTGCCAAGTGTTAAATCTGAAGCGGTATTTGCTGACCGAATAGTTGGCAAGCCTTACTTACACCTTAATATCAACAGAGAAGAAATTGCCAGATATGGATTGAGCATAGAAGATGTTCAACAAACTATTGAAACTGCTATTGGTGGAATGAAGATTACAACAACGGTTGAAGGTCGAGAGCGTTTTCCTGTTAGAGTTCGTTACCCTAGAGAGCTTCGTGATAATCCGGAAGCATTGAGAAGTGTTTTAATGTCAACTCCTACAGGAGCACAAATACCGCTTTCACAACTTGTTGATTTTGAATATGTGCGTGGTCCACAAGCGATTAAAAGTGAAGAAACTTTTTTGGTGGGCTATGTATTATTTGATAAAAAAGAAAGTTTTTCGGAAGTGGGAGTAGTTAATGATGCTCAAAAAATGATTCAAGATAAAATTGATGCAGGAGAATTGATAGTTCCTGCGGGGATTAGTTATAAATTTTCTGGAAGTTATGAAAATCAGGTGAGAGCTGAAAAACGTCTTGCTATTATTGTTCCTTTAGTTTTAATGATAGTCTTTCTCATTCTTTATTTTCAATTCAAATCAATTGCAACTTCGTTAATGGTATTTACCGGAATAGCAATGGCATTTAGTGGAGGTTTCTTTGTGTTGTGGCTTTACGGGCAGCCCTGGTTTATAGATGTTACCATTTTTGGAACTAATATGAGAGACCTGTTTCAAGTTCACACAATTAATTTAAGCGTTGCTGTTTGGGTCGGCTTTATTGCTCTTTTTGGGTTAGCAACCGATGATGGAGTGTTAATGGCTACTTATTTAGATCAAAGTTTTGAAAAAAATAAAACAGACACCCTTAAAGGAATAAGAATGGCAATTGTAGAAGCCGGGCAACGAAGAATTAAACCAGCAATAATGACATCTGCTACAACTATTATTGCGTTGCTGCCAATTCTTACTTCATCAGGTCGTGGGTCGGATATTATGATTCCTATGGCAATACCTGCTTTTGGAGGGATGGTTTTTGCGGCAATAACCTATTTTGTTGTACCTGTTTTGTACGCTATTAGAGAAGAAAGGAAGCTAAAAGCTAGAAGTTAGAGGTTAGAATCTAGAAGTTAGAAGCTGGAAGTTAGAAGCTGGAAGTTAGAAATTAAAAGTTTGAATATAAATTAAAAAACATAATTATGATAAAGTCCTATAAAGATTTAGTGGTTTATAAAAGGTCATTTAAGCTTGCTATGGATATTTTTTGGTTGACAAAAAAATTTCCAAAAGAAGAAACCTATTCTCTTACTTCACAAATTAATCGTTCTTCAAGGTCGATTACTTCAAATGTGAGTGAAGGATGGGCAAAGCGAAAGTTTGAACTTGTATTCAAACAACACTTAATTCATGCTTTGGGTTCAGCTAGCGAAACGGAAACATGGTTAGAATTTGCTTTAGAATGTAAATACATCGATGAACCTACTTATAAAAAACATACGGATGAGCTCGAACAAATTGGAAAAATGCTTAACAAATTATATCAAAACTGGAAAAGTTATGAAAAATAGAAATTGGAAGTTTGAGTTTAGTGTTAAAGGTTGGAGGTTAGGGATTGAAGATTGGAAATTCAGAAGTTGGTATAAGAAGTTTCTAATTTCTATCTTCCAACTTCTAACTTCTATTTTTCTTCTAACATCCAATTTACATGCACAAACCATAGATGATTATTTTAAAATAGCATCAGAAAACAACCCTGAACTTAAAGCCAAACACAAAGAGTTTGAGGCAGCTTTGCAAAGAGTTTCACAAGTGAATACTTTGCCTGATCCTACGTTTTCTTTCGGATATTTTATTTCTCCGGTTGGTCCGCAACAGGCAAGGTTTTCTCTTACACAAATGTTTCCTTGGTTTGGGGCATTAAAAAAACAAGGTGATGCTGCAGCATTAATGGCTGAAGCAAAATTTCAACTTTTTATGGATGCTCGGAATAAATTGTATTTTAAGGTAGCTGCTGCTTTTTATCCCTTGTATGAATTAAATGAATGGATAAAAATTGAAGCCGAAAACATCAGTATTCTTGAATCATATAAAACCATTACAACCAAAAAGTTTGAAAACGGAAATGGATCTATGGTAGATGTTTTACGGGTAGATATTATGTTGAAAGATGCACAAACTAATTTGAAAATTTTAAAAGAGAAAGAAAAACCACTTATAACTATTTTCAATAAATTACTTAACCGACCGGAAAATGAACCTGTAGTAATGGTAGATTCTTTAAAAACAGAAAACCTCCCGGAGAATTTCCGTAAAGATTCTTTGCTTGCTGCCAATCCAACTTTAAAAGCATTGGATTTAAAATTGGAAGCAACTAAAGCCTCAGAATTAGCAGCAAGTAAACAAGGTCTGCCAAAATTTGGAATTGGGTTGGATTATGTAATGGTGGGTAAACGCAGTGATGTAACCATGCCTGATAATGGTAAAGATGTAATAATGCCAATGGTTACAATGACTATTCCTATTTTCAGGGGGAAGTACAACGCTTCTGTAAAAGAAGCTCAATTGATGCAGGAAAGTTATGCGTATCAAAAAGAAGAGATGACGAATAACCTCCTATCTAATTATGAAATGGTATGGTTTGAAATTCAACAACAGCAACAACTTTTAGAGCTTTATGAACAGCAAATACAAACAGCAGAACAATCGTTGAGTTTGCTTTTCACTTCGTATGGAAATTCGGGCAAAGAGTTCGAAGAAGTATTGAGAATGCAGCAACAATTATTGAAATACCAGAAAATGAGAGCCACAGCCTTGACTCAATACCAAATTGCTGTAGCAAAAATCAATTATATAACATCAAAAACATACTAAAATGAAAAATATAAATAAAAACACCATTTATATAGCCGCAGCTACTTTAGTAGTAGGACTGTTGATAGGTTGGTTGATTTTTGGAGGACAGAAAAACTCTCCTAAAGACGAACATAAACATTCTACCGAAATAGTAGGAGAAACCATTTGGACGTGCTCCATGCATCCTCAAATTCGAAAAAATGAACCGGGCGATTGTCCTATTTGTGGTATGGATTTAATTCCTCTTGAAAATGAGAAAGATAGTGAAATTGACCCGATGGCAATTAGTATGTCGCCAACTGCTATGCAATTAGCCAATGTGAGCACTGCTCTTGTAGGAAAAATAAATCCTGTAAAACAAGTTCGGTTAAATGGTAAAGTACAAGTTGATGAGCGTTTAGTATATTCACAATCATCCCATATTCCTGGTAGGATAGAAAAGTTGATGGTGAATTTTACAGGAGAGTTTGTAAATAAAGGACAAACTATTGCAAGTGTTTATTCGCCTGAATTGGTTATGGCTCAAGAAGAATTGTTTGAGGCTCAAAAAATGATAGAAAATCAGCCACAACTTTTTAATGCAGCTAAAGAAAAATTGAAAAATTGGAAACTTTCAGACAATCAAAGTGAAGAAATATTAAAAAATGGTAAAATACAGGAAGAGTTCCCAATACAAGCAGATGTATCTGGTTATGTTATTAAAAAAATAATCAATTTAGGGGATTATGTTCGTAAAGGACAAACATTATATGAAATTGCTAATCTTTCAAAAGTATGGGTGTTGTTTGATGTGTATGAATCAGACATGACATGGATACAAAAAGGAGATAACATTAAGTTTACAGTTTCTTCGCTTCCGGGAGAAAGTTTTGAAGCTTACATTACCTACCTCGATCCGGTTATAAACCCTAAAACAAGAGTTGCAAAAGCACGAATAGAATATAACAATACAACTGAAAAGTTAAAACCGGAAATGTTTGTATCAGGTGTAGTTGAAGCAAAACTAACCAATAAGTCGAATTCGTTAGTAGTACCAAAAACAGCTGTGATGTGGACAGGTAAACGTTCGGTGGTTTATGTTAAAAATACAAATGCTAAAGGGGTAAGTTTTATAATGCGTGATGTAACTCTTGGGACAGCATTGGGAGACAGCTATATTATTAAAGAAGGATTGGAAGAAGGAGAAGAAATTGCTGTTAACGGGACATTTAGCATAGATGCCGCAGCTCAACTAGCAGGTAAGCCAAGTATGATGAATCCAGAAGGAGGTGTTGCAATGACAGGACACAACCATGGAGAAACCAAAATGGAAGATGGTAAAGCTTCTGCTAAAGAAAAAGATGTGAAGACAAACGACCCCATCTCTATCAGTAAGGATGCAAAAAAAGCACTTCAACCTGTTTATGTCGATTATCTTAAATTTAAAGATCTTTTGGCAGCAGATAATGTAGAAGACGCCAAAAAAGTAGCTGTATCTATGCAAGATAATCTTGCAAAAATTAATATGAGTATATTTACAGGAGAGTCTCATGCCGCTTGGATGAAATTCAGTAGCAATTTAAAAAACACCTTACAACATGTTCCTCATTTATCAAGCATTGAAGAAGTGAGAGAGAAGTTTCGTCAAATTTCCATCACTATGATTGAAATGACCAACACTTTTAACCCATTAGATGAAACAATTTATATTCAACATTGTCCAATGGCAAACAATGATAAAGGAGCCGATTGGCTAAGTTCGGAGAAAGAAATAAAGAATCCCTATTTCGGAAAGTCTATGCTTAAGTGCGGGGAAGTAAAGAAAGAAATTAAATAATTTTTATTAATCATTTAAAACCAAAAAACAATGAAAAAACAAATTTTAAAAGTCGGAACAGTAATAGTTATGCTATGTAGTGTGTTAACTGCTCAATCAGTAATTGGTCAGGAAACTAGTGCTACAGTTACTCAAGAAGAACAAGAAGAATTAGTGAACGCCACTCTTATCGTTTATGGAAATTGTGGGATGTGTAAAAAAAGAATTGAAAAAGCAGCTCTTAGTGTGGATGGAGTTAAGGAAGTTAATTGGGATGTTGAAACCAAAGTATTATCGGTAAAATTTAGTGACATCACTTTTGGTGAACATAATTATTCCATTAATACAGTTAGTGAAAAAATTGCAGCAGCAGGACATGATACACAGTTTAATAAAGCTTCGGAAGATGTTTATAATGCTTTACCAGGCTGTTGCCAGTATGAAAGAAAAGAATAAACATATTTTACAATTTAAGAATTAAAGCATGAAAAAAGAAATAAAAACGAACTGGAATGTAATTACAGGAGGACCATGTACAGGCAAAACAACTGTTGTTGACCTTTTAGCTAAAAGAGGTTATAAAACAACTATTGAGCATGCTAGGCACTATATTGATACACAAAAAATACAAGGTAAAACCATTGAGGAAATTAAGGAGAATAAAAAGGTTTTTCAGAGGGGTATTTTAGATATGCAAATTGAACAAGAAGCAGCATTAAACCCTGATGATATTGTTTTTTTAGACAGAGCTTTGCCTGATGCAATGGCATATTATCAATTTTTAGATCTTGAATATGATGATCGATTAGTTGAACAGTGTAGCAAATATTGCTATAGTAAAGTATTTATTTTAGATAGGCTTCCTTTAATTAATGATTATGCCAGATTAGAAGATGAAGAAGAACAAATTCGTATTCACAACTTAATCATCGAAGTGTATAAAACATTTCCTTGTCCGATAGTTTTTGTTCCTGTAATTCCTCCAGAAGAACGGGTTGATTTTATATTGCAAAACATGCAATAATGAAATATCTACAAGTAAAAAAACATCCAACATAAATAAATTAAAACCCATTAAATAATTATATATGAAAACAATACTAATCCCCACAGATTTTTCAGAATGTGCCAATAATGCAGTTATTGTAGCATTCGAAATGGCAAAAAAAGCAAAAGCAACATTGCATTTTATTCATTTTTTAAAAACCCCTGTTGAATGGAAAAAACTGAGAAAAGAACAGGAGAAAAATTTTCCAGAAACACTACATGAAATAGGTAAGGCAAGAGCCGCTTTAACAAACCTAGAAACAAAAGCAAAAAAATTAAAGTTGAAAATTCAAACAACCTTAGTTTTTGATAATGGAGATATTTCAGAATTGGTTAATAATTATAAAGCAGACTTTATTGTTGTTGGTTCGCATGGAACAAAAGGCTTTAAAGAAATTATAGGGTCAAATGCTCAGAGAATTGTTAGGTATGCAAAATCGCCCGTTTTGGTGGTAAAAGAAAAACCAAAAAATTTGAATTTCAAACAACTTGTTTTTGCTTCAACTTTTGAAGAAGAGGTTCACCAACCTTTCCTAAAAATTTTAGCTTTTGCAGACTTGTTTAAAGCTCAAATACATTTGCTGTATGTAAACATGCCTTTTCAATTTAAAGAGACGGATGAAATAGAGACACAAATGCAACAATTTTTAAAGAAATGTCCAAAAGGAACATGTTCTATAAATATCTACAATGCATTAAATGAGGAAAGAGGAATTCAAAAATTCTCAGAAAAAATAAATACAGATATTATAGCTTTAACTACCCATGGGAAAACAGGGTTTGTAAAAATGATTGCTCCCAGTATTACTGAAAGCTTAGTTAATCATTCTAAATCACCTATTTTGAGTGTAAACATTAATACCAAATAAATTTTTTACAACTAACAATATCAAAACATAACAATATCAAAACATAACAATATGGAACATCACAATCATCACCATCATCATCATTCAAATGATAAAAATTCAGATAATCACGACAAACATGCAGGACATAATGTTTCTGATTTTTGGAAGCGATTTATAATTTGTACCATAATATCCATTCCTGTGCTTGCATTGTCACACATGGTGCAGCAGTGGTTGGGATTTGAATTAGCTTTTCCCGGAGATAAATATGTCTTAGCTATTCTTTCAACCTTCATTTTCTTTTATGGCGGCTATCCTTTTCTTAAAGGACTTTATGATGAAGTAAAAGACAATGCTATAGGTATGATGACCTTAATCGGTGTGGCTATTTCTGTAGCTTGGGCATATAGTGTTGCCATTACTTTCGGTTTGCAGGGAATGGATTTTTATTGGGAAATGGCTACCCTGATAGATATCATGCTCATCGGGCATTACTTTGAAATGAAATCGGTTATGGGTGCATCCCGGTCATTAGAGTTATTAGTGAAGATGATGCCTTCCACTGCTCATCATTTGGTAGATGGAGAAATTCATGAAATGTCTGTTGGAGATTTAAAAATTGGGGATATGATTAGGGTTAAACCGGGAGAAAAAGTTCCAGTTGATGGAATTGTTACAGATGGAGAAAGTTACCTTGACGAGAGTATGCTTACAGGCGAAAGTCAACCCGTTAAAAAAGAAAAAGACAGCAAAGTGATAGGTGGAGCAGTTAATGGAAATGGCTCACTTACTATAAAAGTAGAAAGCACTGGAAAGGATAATTACCTCAATAAAGTAATTAAATTGGTGGAAGATGCTCAAAAGGTAAAATCTAAAACACAAAATTTTGCTGACCGTGCAGCAAAAGTATTGACATTTGTTGCGTTGGGTGGTGGTATAATTACACTTGCTGTTTGGTTGTTATTGGGTTTTCCTTTTGTGTTTGCATTAGAAAGAATGGTTACGGTAATGGTTATTTCCTGCCCTCATGCTTTGGGTTTGGCTGTACCTTTGGTGGTAGCTATATCTACCTCTATTTCTGCCCAAAAAGGGTTACTTATTCGCAACCGAACAGCTTTTGAAAACGCACGATTAATTACAACTATTATTTTTGATAAAACTGGGACACTTACAAAAGGTTCACACGAATTGCAAGAAGTAAAAGTATTGGACTCAAATTTTGATGAAAATGAATTACTACGCTTGGCAGCTGGTATCGAACAACATTCCGAACATTATATTGCAGCTGGTTTGATGCGAAAAGTGAAAGAGCTAAACATCGAAATTCCGACATCAGATAAATTTAAGTACCTCCCCGGTAAAGGCTTAGAAGGGATTGTAGAAGGTAAAAACATTAAAGTAGTAGGGCCGAATTATCTGAAAGAACAGAATATTAATATCACAGAAAAAGAAGATGAATTTACAGGAACGATAGTTTATATGTTGATAGAAAAAGAAGTAGTAGGATATTTTACTTTTTCTGACCAAATAAGAGAGAGTTCTTTTGAAGCTATTCAAGTACTTAAAGAAGCGGGAATAAAAAATTTACTACTTACGGGTGATAACGAAAAAGTAGCCCAAAAAGTAAGCGATGAATTAAAAATGGACGGCTTTTTAGCTAATGTTTTGCCACATGAAAAATTAGAAAAAGTGAAAGAGCTGCAAGAAAAAAGTGAGTTTGTAGCAATGACAGGTGATGGAGTAAATGACGCTCCTGCATTGGCACAAGCAGATGTAGGTATTGCGGTAGGCTCAGGAACAGATGTGGCAGCAGAAACAGCAGATATAATATTAGTAAACTCCGACCCAAAAGATATTGCGAATCTGATTTTATTTGGCAAAGCCACCTATAATAAAATGATACAAAATTTATGGTGGGCAGCGGGTTACAACATTCTTGCAATTCCTTTGGCAGCAGGTGTTTTGTATCAATGGAACATCATGCTTAGTCCGGCTGTGGGAGCGGTATTGATGAGCTTAAGTACTATTGTTGTGGCTATTAATGCTCAACTTTTAAAAGTTAAAATGAAATGAAGATAACTAAAAACATAGATAAATTAGGAACTATTGGACTTTTTATTACAGCTATTTTTTCGCCTTGCTGTTTTCCCTTGTTTGCTTTTATTGTATCAGCTTTAGGTCTCGGAAGTTTTGAACTTTTTGGAGGATGGACAATGTGGGTTTTTCAGGCGATGGTTATTGTAGCAATTTTTGGGCTTTATATTTCGTATCGAAAGCACAAATGTTTGTATCCATTATTGGTTGCAATACCGAGTGGGCTTCTTATATTTTATGGTTATCATTTCAACGGTAGTGATTATTGGACATACTTCCTATATGCGGGAATGTTTGGACTATTAGCCGCAACAATATGGAATTATAAGAGAAACAGAATGCACGGCAACTGTGATACCTGTATAATATACGAGGGAAAAGAAGTAGAATTAAAATCAACCATTACCTGTCCGCAGTGCGGACATAAGAAAGATGAACTAATGCCGACAGATGCCTGTCAATATTTTTATGAATGTGAAAAATGTAAAACAGTTATAAAACCGAAACAAGGTGATTGCTGTGTGTATTGTAGTTATGGTAGCGTTAACTGCCCACCCATTCAAGCAGGTAATAACTGTTGTTAAATTACTTTTAAGGAAAAAGTATAAAAAGAGGGTTGAAAAATTATTAATTTTATATATTATAAAAACCAAAAAAAGATGAAAAAAACAATTTTAATTATCGGAACAGCAACTTTATTAGTTGCAGGCAGCACAATGTTTTCAGCTTGTGGAAACTCAGAATCAACACCTCATGAAGAAATGAATCATGATGAAAATATGGAAAAGACAGACCAGCATGCAGAACATGCACATTATCAGTGTCCGATGAAGTGTGAAGGAGAAAAAACGTATGAAGAACCTGGTATTTGTCCTGTTTGCGAAATGGATTTGAAAGAAGTGGAGTAGTATTTAAACAATATATTTCATCAAAACGACACTATTCGTGGTCATATCTACCTCATTAATGGCATGATAAATGATAACAATACCATTAAAATTCATGGGCATTTTGATAGTGAAAAGGATGAGGAAAAGATAATGATAGGTAAGAAAGTTTTTGTTGAAATTGAAAACAAATAAAAAAAAATTGAAACCTTTTATTTGTTCAAAACGTTGAAAGTTCAAAATGCTTTTGTCGATTAATATGTCGTATTAATCTAAAAGATTTTATTTAT
>DATGOR010000230.1:0-4051 GCA_035305805.1 Vicingaceae bacterium
GTAAACTCTTATGTAAAAAATATTACAGAAAATGTGTTGAGGAAAAATCAAGATGAGCTTATCCTGTTAGGCAAGAGAGCTAATGAAGTCGAATCTGTTGCCAACTTTTCTAATGTAAAAATTTATCCTAACATTAATGCCTTGGTAAAAGAATTGTAAATTTTGTTTAATATATTCTTGTATATGTTAAACATTTTAGTATTTTTGTTTCATATTTGTATTAGATATGTTAAACAAAAAGAAAAAAATCATCATTATTGGAGCCGGATTCTCTTCGCTTGCAGCAGCTAGTTACCTAGCTCAACAAGGTTTCCAGGTGGAAGTATTAGAAAAAAATGATTCCTTGGGAGGAAGAGCTCGCCAGTTAAGAAAAAACGGTTTTTTGTTTGATATTGGTCCCACATGGTATTGGATGCCCGATGTTTTTGAAAGATTCTTTAGCGATTTCAATAGAAAACCATCCGATTATTATACCTTAGAAAAGCTTTCCCCTGCTTACCAAGTGTATTTTGAGGTGTTGAAGTCTATTACCATAAGTGATAATTTAGATGATATTTATGCTGTTTTTGAGGAAGAAGAAAAAGGCAGTTCCTATTACCTAAAGCAGTTTTTGGCAGATGCTAAAAACAATTACGATGTTGCTATAAAAGACTTGGTTTATCGTCCCGGAGTTTCTTTTACCGAATTAATTACACCACAAACTATTGGTAAACTTAATCAGTTTTTTACAAGCATTAGTACGCAGGTTAGGCAACATATAAAAAGCAAAAAACTTATCCAAATTTTAGAGTTTCCGGTGTTGTTTTTAGGAGCTAAGCCAGGCAATACACCTGCTTTTTACAATTTTATGAACCATGCTGATTTTGGTTTAGGTACATGGCACCCTAAAGGAGGAATGTATGAAGTAGTAAAAGCCATGCAGCATTTAGCTCTTGAATTGGGCGTAATCTTCAAAACCAATCAGCAAGTAGAAAAGATTGTGGTAGAAAATAATGCTGCTATAGGAGTGGTTGCCAATGGCGAATTTATTGCTGCCGATGCAGTACTTAGCGGGGCAGATTATCATCATACAGAAACCTTACTTGATGAGCAGTTTAGAGCTTATTCCGAAAAATATTGGAAAAAGAAAACCTTTGCACCATCAGCTTTGTTGTTTTATGTTGGATTTAAAAAGAAATTAAAAAATGTATCCCATCACACCTTATTTTTCGATACTGATTTTGATTTACATGCTAAAGACATTTACGATGATAAAAAATGGCCTGAAAAACCTCTTTTTTACGCTAGTTTTCCGAGTATAACAGATCATTCTTTTGCTCCGGAAGGACAAGAAGCAGCTACTTTTTTAATTCCTATTGCTCCCGGTATTGAAGATACTCCCGAAATTCGATTGAAGTATTTTAAGAAAATCATACAACGCTTAGAATTGCTAACACAGCAAGAAGTGGAAAACGATATTGCTTTTTATGAATCTTACTGTGTGAAAGACTTTGTAAAAGATTACAATGCTTATAAAGGTAATGCTTACGGTATGGCTAATACATTATTGCAAACTGCATTTTTGCGTCCGAAAATCAAAAGTAAAAAAGTAGCTAATTTATTTTTTACCGGTCAGCTAACAGTTCCCGGTCCAGGAGTTCCTCCATCATTAATATCAGGAAAATTAGCAGCCAATTTAATTGTAAAATCACTAACTAAGATAAAATACGCACATGAAACAGCTATTTGATGATTTATCTTACAAAAGCAGCAAGTTAGTAACCAACACTTACAGCACTTCTTTTGCTTTAGCGGTAGGTATGTTGGCACCATCTATTAGAAAAGATATCCATAGCATTTATGGTTTTGTACGTTTTGCCGATGAAATAGTAGATTCTTTTCATGGGTATGATAAACAGCATTTACTCAATCAATTTGAGTTGGAATATTACAATGGAATGACAAACGGAATAAGTCTAAATCCTATTATTAATTCGTTTCAACACACGGTAAAAAAGTATCAAATAAATGATGAATTAGTAAGTGCTTTTTTAAAAAGTATGCGAATGGATTTACACAAAACAGAATACGCCACCACCGATGAATACAAAGAATACATTTATGGTTCGGCAGATGTAGTTGGGCTGATGTGCTTGAAAGTATTTGTAAACGGAGATGAAGAAAAATACAACGAATTAAAAGATGCAGCTATGCGATTGGGATCAGCCTTTCAAAAAGTAAATTTTTTGAGAGATTTAAAGCAAGATGTAGATGTATTATCTAGGGCTTATTTTCCGGGAGTAAACCTAAAATCGCTCACGCAAGAAAATAAATCTGACATTATTGCTGAAATAAAAGAGGATTTTGATGCTGCTTACAAAGGGATAGTTAAACTGCCAACAGAAGCACGTTTTGGAGTTTACACTGCTTTTATTTATTACAAAAAATTATTGTTAAAGCTAGAACAAACCCATCACAGTGAAATTATTAAGAAAAGAATAAGAGTTTCTAATCCCGTAAAAATTGGCTTATTAGCAAAATCGTTTGTAACCTTAAAACTCAACTTATTGTAAATGTTTAAACACGGGTTTATCATATTATTTTTAATAGTAAACGGGTGCTTATATAGCAGCAATGTTCAATTGGCAAGAATTCATTTTACCAAAGTAAAAACCGATGAACAAATTGATACGTTATTGGTATTGCTTCAAAAAGAAAACAGTCCAATTGCCAATGCGTACAAGGGTGCTTACACCATTATGAAAGCCAAATATGTTAGCTCTCCTTTCAAAAAATATGCTTTTTTTAATGAAGGAAAAAACCTACTTGAAAAAGCTGTAGCAAAATCACCCGATAACATTGAAATCCGTTGCTTAAGGGCATTAATTCAAGTGAATTTGCCCAAGTTTTTAAACTATTACGAAGAAATTTCTTCGGACGTGGATTTTGTATTAACCAACATTAGAACGTCTGACTTAAGTAAAGAGATAAAATATAAAATAATTACTAACTTAGTGGCAGCTAATTTAATTTCCGATAAAGACCAAACTGCCCTAATAAACCGAATAAACCATGAAAGAAATAGAAGTTATACTAGTAGATGAGCACGACAATCCCATAGGGTTGATGCCCAAAATGGAGGCTCACCAAAAAGGTGTATTGCACCGAGCATTATCCGTTTTTTTGTTTGATTTAAACGGAAATTGGATGCTCCAAAAAAGAGCAAGTACTAAATACCACTCCCCTGATTTATGGACCAACTCTTGTTGTAGCCATCCATTGCCAAAAGAAGATACTGAAGCAGCAGCTCACAGAAGATTAATGGAAGAAATGGGAATTGACTGTGAGCTTCACAAAGTATTTAGTTTTATTTATAAAGCTAAACTGGGAAATGGGTTAATCGAACACGAGTTGGATCATGTTTTTGTTGGTTTCACCCCCGAATTTCCTTCCCCCAACGAAGAAGAAGTAGGTGATTGGAAAATTGTGCCTTTTGAGGAAATTGATTACGAAGTACAAAATCATCCTGAAATATTCACAGAATGGTTTAAATTGATTTACCGGAAAGTTAATCTTCATCTTACCTTGAATCAAAAACATTTAAAAAATTAAAATAATGGTATTTGCAGGTATTGTATTAATGACATTTATCTTGATGGAAGGTGTGGCATGGGCTGCTCACAAATATATTATGCACGGATTTTTATGGCATTTACATGAAGATCATCACACTAAAAATCCAAATTCCTTCTTTGAGAAGAATGATTACTTTTTTGTGATTTTCGCTGTTCCAGGCATGTCGTGTATTTTGTTGGGTACTATCTTTTCCGTTCCTTATACCTTGCCGATTGGTTTAGGAATTACCATTTATGGAGCGGCCTATTTTTTTGTTCATGAAATATTTATTCACCAACGATTTAAAGTGCTTAGGAATACGAATATCAACTATTTTAAAGCCATCCGTAGAGCTCACAAAGTGCATCATAAACACTTAAAAAAAGAGGATGGTGAATGCTTTGGAATGTTGTGGGTGCCGCTAAAATATTTCTCACAAAAATAAAATGGAAAGTCT
>DATGOR010000231.1:0-5892 GCA_035305805.1 Vicingaceae bacterium
TCTAGTACAAGGTTGCTAAAATTTAACAATATCAAGAGATTTGAAAGTCTTGTTTTAGTCATTTAGGGTAGCATTGATTTTTTCTTCAAAACAACGTTGATAAATCAGTTTAAGGAGTTGTGTTTTAATCGGTAAAATCTATTAAATTTGGAGCTATTATTTTTTTCGGTTAAAAACTAACACCCAAATTTAGAACATGTCAGAAGAACAAACACCAGAAAGAGACGAAGAGTTTGACAACAACGATGGCGACAATTCATTGGAAAATGTTATCCATATTTCAGGAATGTATAAAGAGTGGTTCTTGGATTATGCTTCTTACGTTATTCTAGAACGTGCTGTTCCACACCTTTATGACGGATTAAAACCTGTGCAACGAAGAATCTTGCATTCCATGAAAGAAATGGATGACGGCAGGTATAACAAGGTGGCCAATATTATTGGTAACACTATGAAATATCACCCACACGGTGATGCTTCCATAGGTGATGCTTTGGTGCAATTGGGACAAAAAGACTTACTAATCGATTGTCAAGGAAACTGGGGAAATATTTTAACAGGAGATAGAGCTGCCGCTCCCAGATACATTGAAGCTCGCCTAACTAAGTTTGCGTTAGAAGTTGTTTTTAATCCCAAAACTACCACATGGTTAGCCTCTTACGATGGAAGAAACAAAGAACCTTTTACACTACCTGTAAAATTTCCACTACTTTTAGCACAAGGCGTTGAAGGTATTGCTGTTGGAATGGCTTGTAAAATTCTACCCCACAATTTTATTGAGTTAATTGATGCTTCTATTGCTCATTTAAAAGGAAAAAAGTTCACCCTCCTACCCGATTTTATTACCGGTGGATCAGCAGATTTTTCAGGTTATAATGACGGACTAAGAGGTGGAAGAGTAAAGGTAAGAGCCAAGATTATACAAGAAGATAAAAACCTGCTAAAAGTTACCGAATTGCCTTTTGGTGTTACTACTGACAAATTGATTGAATCAGTACTAAAAGCCAATTCCAAAGGGAAAATTAAAATTAAAAAGGTAGAAGACAACACCTCTGAGGAAGTAGAAATATTACTTCATTTGCCATCTGGAGTTTCGCCCGATAAAATGATTGACGCCCTCTATGCTTTTACCGATTGCGAAATTTCTATTTCGCCCAATGCTGCTGTAATTGAAAACGATAAGCCAAGATTTATTGGGGTTACTGAAATGCTGCAATTATCTACCGACCAAACTGTTGGATTGCTTAAATTAGAGCTGGAAATCAAGAAAGGAGAGTTGGAAGAACAATGGCATTTTTCCTCTTTGGAAAAAATATTTATTGAAAATAAAATTTATGTAAAACTTCATGGCTTAGGTTATGAAGAAGCCATAGAACTTACTCTTCAACTTTTAGAGCCTTATAAAAAACAACTTATTCGAGCAATTACCGAAGAAGATGTAAAGCGTTTACTCGAAATACGAATGAGAAGAATAACGCGACACGATGCAGATAAGGCAGAAGAAAAACTCTTAGCTTTAGAAGAAGAATTGGAAAAAACCAATTACCACTTAGCTCACTTAATTGAATTTGCCATCGATTATTTTAAAGAACTAAAAAAGAAATACGGAGCAGGTAGGGAAAGAAAAACAGAAATCCGTTCTTTTGAAAATATCGATGCGGCAAAAGTTGCTGTTAACAATGCCAAACTTTATGTAAATAAAGAAGAAGGTTTTGTAGGACATAGCCTAAAACGTGGTGAAGGTGAGTTTGTAACCGACTGTTCCGATATTGATGACATCATCATATTTAGAGAAGACGGCAAAATGATGGTAACAAAAATTGCCAACAAAACTTTTGTGGGTAAAGGAATAATTTATGCCGGAGTATGGAAAAAAGGTGACAAACGCACCATTTACAATATGATTTATCAAGATGGAAAAACCGGACCTTCGTACATGAAACGATTTGACGTAACTTCCATCACCAGAGATAAGGAATACGACCTTACTAAAGGAACCAATGGCTCAAAAGTGCTATGGTTTACAGCCAATCCCAACGGAGAAGCAGAAACAGTATTGGTAAAACTCCGCCCGAAAGCTAATGTTAGAAAGTTAAAATTTGAAATCGATTTTTCTGAACTCGCTATCAAAGGCAGGGGAGCTAACGGGAATAGAGTAACCAAATACCTTATTTCTAAAATTGAATTGAAAGAAAAAGGTGTTTCTACTTTGGCTGCTCGTAAAATTTGGTTTGACGATACTGTTCAGCGACTAAACTCTGAAGGTAGAGGTGAATTTTTAGGTGAATTTGGTGCTGAAGATAAAATCCTTACTATCATGCAAAGTGGTGAATATCAACTCACAGGATTTGATTTGTTTACTAAGTTTGACGAAGACATGATAGTGATAGAAAAATGGAATCCAAAAAAACCAATTACCGCAGTGTATTTTGACGGAGATAAAGAACAATACAATGTTAAACGATTTTTAATTGAACCTACGGATAAGAAAACATTATTTATTACCGACCACGAAAAATCTTTCTTGGAAATTGTTTCTACCGATTGGCTTCCTCAAATTCAAATCAATTTTGCAAAAGTTAAAGGCAATGAAAAAGAACCTGAAACCATAAATCTGGAACAATTTATTGCTGTAAAAGGATTAAAAGCCATTGGTAATCGACTTACACCCAACAAAGTGAAAAACATAGATTTGCTGGAACCCCTACCCTACGATGAACCTGAAGAAGTAGAAGAAGAAATAATGAATGACGAAATAGAAGAAAAAGAAAACAACCATGTTCTTACTGAAGAGGAAGATACCATCAGTGATGTTAAAGATTCAAATAAAGATGATAAAACTTCCGAAACAAAACAACAAACTTCAGCAGCACATAAACCTAAACCTATAAAAGACATTACTGACGATGATGCTGCCAGCCAAATGACTTTGTTTTAAATGTAATAAAAAAGCCACTAAGAATAATCTCAGTGGCTTTAATAATTATAAGTAATTGGGATTTACAAAGAATAATTATTACCGGACATATCCAATATTTTGGATGTTTTTTTAGAACTTTCTTTTTGATGATTCCATTTCGTACTTCCTCCGTCTAACCAATTTAATGCTAACACCATCAAAACAACCAATATGAAAAAAACTAATATTAACATATCATGTATTTTCTTTAATTCATCTACAAAAATAATACTTTTATCGAAACAAAACAAATTTATCGAAGAAATTTAACCATTCATCGAATATTTTTAACAATTAATTAAACCATGAAAACCATTTATCTCATTCGTCATGCCAAGTCAAGTTGGGCAAACCACCAACTTAGCGACAAGGAAAGACCATTAAACCAACGAGGAATCAGCGATACCCAAAAAATAGGTAAAAAACTAAACGAATTAGGTTTTCATCCCGATAAAATCATTAGTAGTTCATCTGTAAGAACTACAGAAACAATAAAGTTGTTATGTCAACACATTCCTTATTCCTTTCAGGATGTAGTTTTCACTTCAACGCTCTACCACCCTACTAATAAAGATTTTATATCTGTTATTGAAAATATAGATGATGCTACTAATAGCATAGCTTTAGTGAGTCATAATTATGGTATTTCAGAATTTGCCGATTACCTGACACAGGATTTTGTATCGGCCATGCCTACTTGTGCAGTTATAGCCATTGATTTAGAAATAGATGCTTGGAAAGAAATTATAAGAGGCATTGGCTCCACGCGCTGGTATATTTACCCAAAAATGTTGGATTGAAAATACAATAAGTTCCAATCGTTCGGCACAGACAAGCGACTGATATAGATAAAAAAAACGTAGCAAAATTGCTACGTTTTTTTATTAATTATGTTAAAACAGAAAATTAATACCTGTAGTATTCCGGTTTGTAAGGACCTTCTACTTTAACACCGATATATTCTGCTTGTTCAGGAGTTAATTCGTCTAACTCAACACCAATTTTTGCTAAGTGTAAACGAGCTACTTTTTCATCTAAGTGTTTTGGTAACATATACACTTCATTTTTGTAGTTAGCTGAGTTTTTCCATAATTCTAACTGAGCCAAAACTTGGTTAGTAAAAGAATTACTCATTACAAAAGAAGGGTGTCCTGTTGCACAACCTAAGTTTACTAATCTACCTTCTGCTAATAAAATGATTTGATTACCATTTTTCAAGTTATACATATCCACCTGAGGTTTGATAGTATCTTTAGTAGCATTTGTATTTAACCAGTTAACATCTATTTCGTTATCGAAGTGACCAATGTTACAAACGATAGCTTTGTCTTTCATTTTTTCGAAATGACGACCTTGAATAATGTCTTTGTTTCCTGTTGTAGTTACAATAATGTCGCCTTGGCTAACAGCATCGTCCATTTTTTTAACGGCAAAACCATCCATTGCGGCTTGTAAAGCACAAATTGGATCAATTTCAGTAACAATTACTCTTGCTCCTGCACCTCTTAAAGAAGCAGCAGAACCTTTACCAACATCTCCGTAACCAGCAACAACAGCAACTTTTCCAGCCATCATTACATCTGTAGCTCTTCTAATAGCATCCACTAAAGATTCTTTACATCCGTATTTATTATCAAATTTAGATTTAGTTACAGAATCATTAATGTTGATAGCAGGCATTACTAAGGTACCTTTTTTCATTCTTTCGTAAAGACGGTGTACACCTGTAGTAGTTTCTTCAGATAACCCTTTAATGTCTTTAGCTAATTCAGGGTAGTTATCAAAAACCATATTGGTTAAATCGCCACCATCATCTAAAATCATGTTTAGCGGTTTTCCGCCTTCAAAAGCAAATAATGTTTGCTCTATGCACCAGTTAAATTCTTCTTCATTCATTCCTTTCCAAGCAAAAACAGGAACACCGGTAGCAGCAATAGCAGCAGCAGCCTGATCTTGAGTTGAAAAAATGTTGCATGATGACCAACTTACTTCTGCACCTAAATGTACTAAAGTTTCAATAAGAACGGCAGTTTGAATTGTCATGTGAAGACAACCGGCAATTCTTGCACCTGCTAAAGGCTTAGTATCTCCATATTCTTCTCTAATAGCCATTAATCCTGGCATCTCAGCTTCTGCTAAATTAATTTCTTTTCTTCCCCAATCTGCAAGGGAAATGTCTTTAACTTTGTAGGGTAATTTTTCCACGTTTGTAGTATTCATTGTGTAAAGTTTAATTTTTTAGTTTATTCGCGGACAAAGTTACTAAATAACCATGAACCAATAAATAAAATGCCTTTAATTCTATTAAATTCTATTAAATCTGACACCAAAGTTGCACTGTGGAAACTTACTGAAAATGAAACTGAGTTGACTCAACTACTGCTAAGTAAATCCCCCCGACAATTAGAACAAATTCCCGTTACTAACAATAGAAAGTTATACTTACAAAGAATGGCGATTCGCTTATTAATATTGCACTTTTTTGATGATGTAACACTTACTTACAACGAGAAAGGTAAACCCATTTTAAGCAATGGTATGGAAGTGTCATTTTCTCATTCCAACGAAATGGTAGCTATGGCAATAAATCCCCACCAACAATGCGGTATTGATATAGAAAAAATTGCCTCAAAAGTACTTCGTATTAAAGCAAAATTTCTTAATCCTGTTGAACTTGCTCTTGTTGAAAAAGAAGAGCACCCCGAAAAATTAGCCACCATTTTTTGGAGTTGTAAAGAAGCTCTTTATAAGTTCTATAGTGAGAAAGAAGTATTGTTCGACCAACACTTAGCAATTCAATACCATCCAAAATTTTCTAACTTACTAATTGGAACTATCAACATCAATGGTTTTCATCAGCAGTTGAACCTTCATCAACAAATTATTGATGATTATGTGTTGGTATTTACTACATAAAATCAATTTAATGAAGT
>DATGOR010000232.1:0-2346 GCA_035305805.1 Vicingaceae bacterium
GTTAATACGCTCTTGGGGCGAAAAAGTTTTATCGGTCCATTTGGTATTGTTTATAAACTCGGTCAGTTGATTTTCAAGCGTTTTGAATACCTGCTGATTTTCGTTACCCGTAAGACGCGCATTTACAACCAAGTTACAGTTTAGCTCTTGGGAAAACACAGTGCTACTGGCAATTAACAAGAAGAAACTAAGTATAAAACTACGCATGTGTTTGTTTTAATATTTCATTTAGCAAATCGGCCGCAACTTCTGCTTTCGATTTTAGCTGGAATTCCATTATTCGGTTTTTATCATCAATGAAGGTAACTTTGTTGGTATCGACCTTAAAACCTGCTCCAGAATCATTCAACGAATTTAATACAATTAAGTTTAGGTTTTTCCTTTTAAGCTTGTCTTTAGCGTTTTCAACTTCATTATTGGTCTCTAAAGCAAATCCAACCAAGTATTGCTGCTTTTTAATTTCACCCAAAGATGCCAAAATATCTTTTGTTTTTTCCAACTCTAAGTGTAACGTATTGTTGGCCTTTTTTATTTTTTGGGCAGCCACTTGTTTCGGTTTAAAATCGGCCACCGCTGCTGCAAGAATAGCAACATCTACATTATCAAA
Source organism: Vicingaceae bacterium (assembly GCA_035305805.1). Taxonomy (GTDB): domain Bacteria; phylum Bacteroidota; class Bacteroidia; order Flavobacteriales_E; family Vicingaceae; genus BRH-c54. The sequence goes on from DATGOR010000232.1 coordinate 608, forward strand.
ATGTTTGTGCACCGCTTTGTACATATCGTCTGCGCTTACTACAGGGATGATTTCAATGAGTGAATGAATTACTTTTTCATGGGTTGGCCCTGTGACCAAAATTACCTTGGCTCCTAAATTGGCGGACGCTTTGGCAATTTCAAATCCCATTTTACCGCTGGAATGGTTGCCTATAAAACGTACCGGGTCTATGGCTTCGTATGTAGGCCCAGCCGTTATAAGGATTTTTTTTCCTTTTAGGGGAAGTTTCTCCAGAATATCTGCTTCAATAAATTCTATAATATGTTCGGGCTCTGCCATCCTGCCTTCACCTACCAGTCCGCTAGCCAATTCACCACTTTCAGCAGGAATCATAATATTCCCGTAACTTTTTAAGGTTTCCATAGATTTTAATGTACTTTCATGTTTGTACATATCCAAATCCATAGCTGGGGCGAAATACACAGGACATTTTGCTGATAGATAGGTGGCCAGCAAGAGATTATCGGAAGCGCCATTGGCCATTTTAGACAAGGTATTGGCCGTAGCTGGTGCAATGACGAATACATCTGCCCAAAGCCCTAATTCTACATGGTTGTTCCACACAGCATTATCCTGCCTGCCAGCAGGCACGGCATCCTCTTCATTGGTAAAAGAAGAATAAACAGGATTTTTTGAAAGTGTAGATAATGTAAGTGGGGTTATAAAGTCTTTTGAAGATGGTGTCATGACAACCTTTACGTTGGCACCAGCCTTTACAAAGAGCCTTACGAGCGAAGCTGTTTTATAAGCGGCAATACCAGCGCTTATGCCCAGTAATATGTTTTTGCCGCTTAATGTACTCATAAAAAATAGCTTTCAGAATTTTTAACTTTTCTTTTTTACTTTTCTCTTCGTTAAAATTTACAACCGTAACTTTGCTATGCTTGAAAATTTATGCCTTGATAAAAGTAAAAAATAAATGCGCTAAATTCTCCCGCTAGCTATTTGTTATGAGCAATTGACATTTTAAAAATTGTTACTGAGCGTCTTCCTCAGTATTCCTAAAATAAATTTTATCCGTTAACCACTCTTGGACGGCTAATGCATGAGGTTTTGGTAATTTTTCGTAGAATTTAGAAACCTCTATTTGCTCTTTGTTTTCAAAAATTTCCTCAAGACTATCATTGTAAGTAGCAAACTCTTCCAATTTATCTATCAACTCCTTTTTGATTTCGGTGTTGATTTGCTCTGCACGTCTGGAAATTATGGAAATCGCCTCATAGATATTGCCTGTTGGCTCATCTATTTGATTTCGGTCATAAGTCATGGTGTTCACCGGTGCATTGGTTTTTTTTAAATCCATTATCGTTAATATTAACTGTTGTTATTGTTGTATTGTTTCAGCTCCTCTTCTATTTCAGAAGCCATTTCGTTGGCTTTTTCAATATATTTTGAGTTGGCATAACTGCTTTTAAACGTATTGTAAAATTCCATAGCCTTAACTAAACGGGGCTCTCTTAAAGGCACTATTTGATTGCCTTCAACTTTTTCTTCAAAACTATTAATGGCCTGTTGGTAAGCCGAATCAAACTTATAAAACAAGGCATCTTCCCGTAATGTAGAACCGGGGAATTCAAAAATAAAATTATCGAACGAGGTAATGGCCGCATTGAAATCCCTCGTATAGCCTGGAGCTATGTCCCTATATTGCTTGGCTATCTCGAAAGCTTTTTTCTCCAATTTAAAATCCAATTCCCTAAACAGTTCATTGGCCTCTG
>DATGOR010000233.1:0-3739 GCA_035305805.1 Vicingaceae bacterium
CCAAATGCTTTAATGCCTGGTGTGTCCACCACATATCCACCAAATGAAAGTTCGTGCATTTCGGCAAAGGTGGTAGTGTGTTTGCCAAGTTGGTGAGCATCCGAAATAATAGAGGTTTTAAGTTGTAAAGAAGGCTCAATAAGGTTGAGTAAAGAAGATTTTCCTACTCCCGAATGTCCGGAAACTAATGACGTTTTATTTTTTAATTTAGCAACCAGTTGGTCAATATTTTTGTTGGCAGTTACAGAAATTGCCAAGCATTCGTAGCCAATATTAGTATAAATCTCCATTAAAAAATGAAGTCTTTCCATATCTTTTTCGGTATAAACATCCGTTTTATTAAAAACAATAATAGTAGGAATATGGTAAGCTTCGGCAGTAATTAAAAATCGGTCAATAAAACCTGTTGAAGTTTCTGGTTGAGTAATGGTAGCGATTAAAACTGCTTGGTCAACATTGGCGGCAATAATGTGTGCTTGCTTAGAAAGATTGACCGATTTTCTTATAATGTAATTGGTTCGGGGTTTAATTTCAGAAATAACAGGATCTGTGTTAACATCGTTTACCACCACGTTATCACCAACTGCTACCGGGTTGGTAGTTTTAATGTCCATCATTCTAAAGCTGCCTTTAATTCTGGCGGTTAGTGTTTCACCATTATTCATGCGGACATGATACAAGTTGCCGGTAGATTTTATTACTATTCCTTCTTCCAAAATTATTTAGTGTCTGTAAAGTTGAGATTAACGAAGTAATCGGACTTTATGGACAGACGTTATTTAAAATGTTAAAAAAATCAAAAGTAAGAAAATCGTAAATGTTCTAAAGTAAAATTGATTACTTTCGTGTTTTAATCTTCACACATCAAACCTTAAACTTTAAACCAACATGTCTGTCATCGTAAATAATGTTACAAAAATATACGGAAAGCAAAAAGCATTAGACGAGGTTTCATTTGAGGTAGAACCAGGAAATATTGTGGGTTTTTTAGGTCCTAACGGGGCAGGAAAATCGACTATGATGAAAATTATAACTTGTTTTATCCCTCAAACTTCCGGAAATGTTTCTGTATGTGGTTTTGATGTAATAGAACATCCCATTGAAGTAAAAAAACATGTGGGGTATTTGCCGGAACATAATCCGTTGTATTTAGACATGTATGTAAAGGAGTATTTACATTTTGTTGGAGGCGTACACCATGTTTCCAACCTTAATGAACGAGTGAAGGAAATGATTAATATGGTAGGGCTGGAAATTGAGCAAAATAAAAAAATTGGAGCGTTATCAAAAGGGTATAGACAAAGAGTAGGGTTGGCTCAAGCCATGATTCATAACCCTGAAGTGTTGATTTTAGATGAACCCACTACCGGATTAGATCCTAATCAATTAGAAGAAATAAGAAATTTAATAAAAACTATAGGCAAAGAAAAAACCATTATGCTATCTACGCACATTATGCAAGAGGTAGAAGCTATTTGCGATAAAACTATCATTATTAACCAAGGGAAAATTGTGGCTAACGAAGCAACACAACAATTAAAAACTAAAAAAGATAACACCATTGTGTTGGTGGTTGAGTTCGACAAAGAAATGGAAGAAAAAAAATTGTTGAAAATAAAAGGAATTATCCACGCAAAGCAAAATCCAAACAACAAACTTTGGTACATAGAAGTTAGCCATGATAGTGTACGAAACGATATTTTTAGATATGCTGTTGAAAATGACACGGTAGTGCTTACTATGCAAAAAGAAAACGAAAGTTTAGAAAGTATTTTCAAAAAATTGACATCAAATAAAAAATAAAGAAAACTTAGAGTATAATTAATAAAAAAAATATACTTTTGACCCTTGTAATTGTGGAATGATTTGGCTGCTTGCAACCACACGAAAAAATGCTAAAAAGTAATCTTTTCACTATTGTTGCCGGCCACACATTTCTTTTGTTTAATACTAAAATAAAATTAATATGTCTTATTTATTTACATCAGAGTCTGTTTCTGAAGGACACCCTGATAAAGTTGCCGATCAAATTTCGGATGCACTAATCGATCATTTTTTAGCTTTTGACCCGGATTCAAAAGTAGCTTGCGAAACTTTAGTAACTACCGGACAAGTAGTGCTTGCCGGAGAAGTAAAATCCAATACTTATTTGGATGTGCAGCAAATAGCTAGAAATACTATTAATAAAATTGGCTATACTAAAAGTGAATACATGTTTGAGGGGAACTCATGCGGAGTTTTTTCAGCTATTCACGAGCAATCTCCGGATATTAACCAAGGAGTAGAAAGAAAGAAAAAAGAAGATCAAGGAGCAGGAGATCAGGGGATGATGTTTGGATATGCTACTAAAGAAACGGATAATTATATGCCGTTGGCATTAGAAATTTCTCATTTGTTACTAAAAGAATTAGCAGCCATCAGAAGAGAAGGTAAAAAAATGAAATACCTTCGTCCCGATTCAAAATCTCAAGTAACTATTGAGTACGATAACAATAATCAGCCGGTAAGAATTGATGCGATTGTAGTTTCTACTCAGCACGACAGATTTGATACTGATGCTAAAATGTTGAAACAAATTAAAGATGATGTCATCAACATCTTAATTCCTCGAGTAAAAAAACAATTACCTAAACACGTTCAAAAACTTTTTACCGATAAAATAAAGTACCATGTGAATCCTACAGGAGTATTTGTTATTGGGGGGCCACATGGCGATACCGGTTTAACAGGTAGAAAAATTATTGTTGACACCTATGGTGGCAAAGGAGCTCATGGTGGAGGTGCATTTTCAGGAAAAGATCCAAGTAAGGTAGATCGATCTGCAGCTTATGCTACTCGTCATATCGCAAAAAATATGGTAGCATCAGGTTTGTGTGATGAAGCATTAGTGCAGGTGGCTTATGCCATTGGAGTTGCCGAACCGGTTGGGCTTTTTGTTAATACTTATGGAACAGCCAAAGTAAATCTTAAAGACGGAGAAATTGCTAAAAAAATTGCCAAATTATTCGATTTAAGACCATACGCTATTGAAACGAGATTTAAACTAAGAAGTCCTATTTATTCTGAAACTGCGGCATACGGACACATGGGAAGAACACCTCAAGAGGTAACCAAAGAGTTTGTAAATGGTTCCGGAGAGAAGAAAAAAGTAAAAGTAAAGCTATTCCCATGGGAAGAATTAGATTTCGTAGCAAAAATCAAAAAAGAGTTTAAATTAAAATAAATAAATTATTCGTTCGTTAATTCTGGTGCCATAAAAAACTTTCAAATAAAGTTAACTTAATTTATTTGATGTTTAAATATTTTTTTTTGTAATTTGGCAGCTGATTTAAAAAAATTAATTAACTAAAGTAAGCAATAAACAATCAAAATTATGAAACGAGCCTTTCGTAAAGTTTCTAAATTTTAGAAAGATAATTGGCGAGTTACATGTATCGTATAACAAACAATAAATATATAATCACATGAAACAATTATTTGCATTATTAACATTAACAGCAGTATTAAATTTCTCTAATACTACTCAAGTTTTTGCTCAAGAAGCTGAAGCACAAACTGAACTAACAGCCGAAGATTCAGCTGCACAAGCTAATGCAGAAGCAGAAGCAAAAGCCAAAGCAGAGGCAGAAAAAGCTAAAGCAGAAGCAGAAAAAGAAGCTCAAGCTACTACTGAAGAAGCACCTGTTGAAGCAGAACAGTCGTTTACTCAAATCATTAAACAAAAATTTATTGAAGGTGG
>DATGOR010000234.1:0-3676 GCA_035305805.1 Vicingaceae bacterium
GCTGTTCTAACAGCATCTTTTAAGTTGGTATTTTTTTGAGTAGATTTTATTCTATCCACGTATTTTTTGGTGTCACTAAAATTTAGAGGATCACCTGAGGTTAAGTTAGCGTTTAACTCTTTGAACTTGTTATTATCAAACAAAATGCTAAAATAAGCTGCAGAGTCTATTTTATCGTGATAACCACATTCACAAACGCAAAAATTTTCAGTAAAATCTTCTTGTGGTATTACAGCACTACATTGAGGGCATTTATACCACAAACCTTCAGGGGTTTCCTTCTTTTCTTTAGTTGGAGTCCTAATTCCTTCTTTTATTCTTTTAAACCAACCCATATATTTGTTAAATGTTAATTGTTATTTGTTAAATGTTATTTGTTCAATTTCCAATTAAAGCGTGTTAATGTTATTCAAATCTTCAAAAGACCTTTTTAATCTAGCTTTAAAAGTTTTTTCACCTTCTCTTAACCAAACTCTAGGATCGTAATATTTTTTGTTCGGTTTATCTTCCCCTTCAGGGTTGCCAATTTGCGATTTTACATAATCTGCTTTTTCATTGAAGTAATCTCTTACTCCTTCTGTAAAAGCATATTGCAAATCGGTATCAATGTTCATTTTGATAACACCGTAAGAAATAGCTTCTCTAATTTCTTCTAAAGTGGAACCGGAACCGCCATGAAAAACAAAATCTACCGGGTTTGTTCCTGTGTTGTATTTTTGTTGGATGTAATCCTGAGAATTTTTTAAGATAATAGGGGTAAGTTTGACATTTCCGGGTTTGTAAACACCATGTACGTTTCCAAAAGCTGCAGCAATTGTAAATCGGTTACTGATTTTAGAAAGTTCTTCATAAGCATAAGCTACTTCTTCCGGTTGAGTATAAAGCAAGCTGTTGTCCACATCAGAATTATCTACACCATCTTCTTCACCTCCGGTAATCCCCAATTCTATTTCTAAGGTCATACCTATTTTACTCATTCGAGCTAAATATTCTTTGCAAATGGCAATGTTTTCTTCAAGAGGTTCTTCTGATAAATCCAACATGTGAGAGCTATACAAAGGTTTCCCTGTTTCTTTAAAAAATTGTTCTCCTGCGTCCAATAAACCATCAATCCAAGGTAATAGTTTTTTTGCACAGTGATCAGTATGTAAAATTACAGGAACATCATAGATTTTGGCTAATTCATGCACGTGTTTTGCTCCGGCAATACCACCTGCAATGGCAGCTTGTTGATTATCGTTATTAAGTCCTTTACCGGCATTAAAATGACATCCGCCATTTGAAAACTGAATGATGACAGGAGCATTAACCTCCTTTGCCGTTTCCATAACGGTATTGATGGTAGAAGACCCTGTAACATTAACTGCTGGTAAAGCAAATTTACGCTCTTTTGCAATTTTAAATATTTCTTGAACGGTATTACCGTAAACAACTCCTCCTTGAATAGTTTTTATCATAGTCAAAAAAATTTTTAGACAACAAAGTTACTATAAAATTGTTTTAAGCCATTTTTTTATAAAATTGATTTGTCAATTTTTTAAACCCTCATGACGAAGTTCTAATGAGTAATCTGTGTTAGATAGTTAACCATCAGCCTAGCTGCTCTTGTCGCAGCACCTTTTCCACCAAGTTGATGCTCAATTTCTTTGTAATCGGATAACATCTTGTTTCTGCCTGATGTAGTAATAATTTTATTCAGTTCTTGGGTAAGGTTTTCGGTAGTTAGTTCATCTTGAATTAATTCTTTCACCACTTCTCGGTCGGCTACTAAATTGACTAAGGAAATAAACTTAATCTTTACCACCATTTTTGCCAAATGATAAAAAAGTTTACCGGTTTTGTAGCATACTACTTGTGGCACATGAAAAAGAGCTGTTTCTAATGTGGCAGTTCCACTAACCACCAAAGCAGCTGTAGCGTGTTGTAATAAATCATAGGTTTTATTTTCTATGATGTTGATGTTGTTGGTTTCAAATTGCCGGTAGAAACTTAAGGGCTGAGAGGGAGCTCCGGCAATTACAAATTGATAATCAGGAAAATGATTTACCACGGATAACATGACGTTTAACATGGCTTTAATTTCTTGTTTTCTGCTTCCGGGTAGCAGGGCAATTATTGGTTTGTCAGAAAGTTGGTATTTTTTTTTAAAATCTTCGAGGGAAATTTTAGGGTATTCGGCAATACAATCAATAAGCGGATGTCCGACAAAATCAACGTGGTAATCGAATTTTTTATAAAAATCTTCTTCAAAAGGAAGAATCACAAACATTTTATCTACTACTTTTTTAATTTGATGCACTCTTTTTTGGTTCCATGCCCAAATTTTAGGAGAAATATAATAGTAAACTTTGATGTTGTTTGCTTTTGCCCATTTGGCAATTTTCATGTTAAAACCAGGATAATCCACTAAAATTAATACATCTGGTTGGTAAGCTTTAATATCTTCTTTGCAAAAAGCAATGTTTCTAAAAATGGTTCTTAAGTTCATCAACACATCTTCCACACCCATAAAAGCTAATTCTTTATAATGCTTAACAATTTCAGCACCTTCAGCTTCCATTAAATCGCCACCAAAACAACGAAATTGAGCTTGTGTATCTTCTTTTTTCAACGCTCTGATTAAAAGTGAGGCTTGTAAATCTCCCGAAGCTTCTCCTGCTATAATGTAGTATTTCATTAGGTTAGTTTAAAAGTTTAAAAGTTTATGAGTTTATAAGGTTAAAAGTTTGATGTTTGATGTTTGATGTTTGATGTTGTTTTAATTTTATTAGTACTAACGCCTAACGCCTCATACCTAACGCCTAAAGTCAAATAAAAACAATATAATACAAATAAAAAGCACCATATACCAAGGTAGCTAAAATAACACCTCGTGCTGAAAGGTCTTTTCTAAGGTAATAAAACAAAAAGAATAAGCCCAAATTACTAAACAGGCTCCCTTTTAAGACGTTTATAATTTCACTAAAGAACGGATTAAAAACTATATCTATCAGTGAAAGGTTGGAATACATTTGTAACCAAAAATACATAATGATGTAGGGGAGGAGCAAACCTAAAATTAATCCTATAACAATGTGATTAAATTCTTTAAAGCTGTTTTTAATCATGCTCAAACAATTTTATTTTTTCTAGATGTTCATAGTTGGTAATATCATGTTTAACGGGAACTACCGAAACATAATTGTGTGCCAACGCCCATTCATCAGAGTCGGTACCATTGTCGTTCACCACAAATTTACCCGAAAGCCAATAGTAGGTTCTTCCATGCGGGTCGGTACGTTCATCATAATCTTCTTCCCAATTGCCAATAGCTTGTCGGCAAACTTTTATTCCTGCTATTAAATCTATGCTAACATTTGGAATGTTTACGTTTAAGCAAACATCCTTAAGCATTGGATTTTCAATCATGTTTGCAATGATTTTTTTGGCAATTATTTTGGAAGCATCAAAATTAGCATCGATAGAATGATCTAATAAAGAAAAACCAACAGACGGTATGTTTTGCAACGCACCTTCTACCGCTGCTGACATTGTTCCTGAATAAATTACATTGATAGACGAGTTGGCTCCGTGGTTAATACCTGAAACAATTAAATCAGGTTTTCTATCTAACAGTTTGTTTACGGCAATTTTTACACAATCAACCGGAGTGCCGCTGCAAGCATAACCTGTAACG
>DATGOR010000235.1:0-2526 GCA_035305805.1 Vicingaceae bacterium
GTATCACTAAGTAAAGTTGTATCTGTTTCTTTTTTGTATTTTAATTGAAATAATATAGCACAACGTTGCAACCAAATATTACCAGATTTCAACCATTTTTTTACATAAATTGCTCTTTGTTCAGGGAATTTTTTAAAATAAGCCCCCATTAATTTAGTGGCAATAAAGTCAACCGTATCCCACCAAGATTGGTTAACAACCATATATTCATACAACTCAATGTCAGATTTTTCAGTTTGATTAGTATATTTAAAAGCCAATTCCTGAGCAAAATATTGACATTCTCGTTGAGGTTGTTTCCAAAGTTCCTTTACCATCGCGGTTAGTTCGTTCTTAGTTGGAAGCATATCTTTAGCTAAAAAAGCTTGTTGCAAAGCTCTTCTTTGGGTAGTTTTTATACCAAAAAATTTAAATTGATGACGCATATATGCTGATTGTTCTATTGCAATGTTATTATTCGCATTTAGCTTAAATTCTTTTAATAAAGTTGGAATATAATCGCTCATAACAATTAAGTTGTTTGGAACCCAAAATTATTATTTTTAACCGGGTCTCTAATTGTAAGATTTCAAAACCTTAGTGTTTATAACTCCAAACAGCTAGTTGTTTTTTATGCCTAAAATACCCCTAACATTGTAATTGAATAAAACCGATTTGTCATGAATTACAAACAACTATCAATTATTGCCATTTTGTGTGCCGGAGTGCTCTTTTCTTGTGTGCCGGCTAGAAAATACGAGGAACTTAAAGCTAAACAAACCGCTTGTTTGGAAGAAAATAGTGCATTAAAAGCCCAAAACCAAAGTTTAGAAGAACAAAATCAAGAACTTACAGCTTCAGTAGATAAGTTAAAGAAAGAAAAAGCAGGGTTGGAACACGAAATCAGCGTACTAGAAAAGTCATTGGATCAGATGACTAAAAACTATGACAACATCAATGAAACTTACCAGCTATTGTTAGATAAAAACAAAGAATTGTTGGCAGGAAATAAATCTGCTACAGAACAATTGATGAAACAACTGCAAAAAACACAAGAAGATTTGCAAGCACAAGAAGATGCTTTAAGAGCCTTGGAAGGAACATTGCAAGCAAAGCAGGCTAAATTAGAGCAACTTACAGCCGATTTGGAAGCCAGAGAAAAACGCGTAAATGAGTTGGAAGCAATGATAAATCGACAAGATTCCTTGGTAAATGCACTTAAAAATAAAGTGAAAGAAGCTTTATTGGGCTTTGAAAATAATGGATTAACTATTGAGCAAAAAAATGGAAAAGTATATGTAAGCCTTGATGAAAGCTTGCTTTTTGCTTCCGGTAGCTATGCTGTTGGCGATAGAGGAACGGATGCCCTTAAAAAATTGGGAAAAGTATTGGAACAAAACCAAGACATTAATATTTTAGTGGAAGGACATACGGATAATGTACCTTTAAAAGGTTCGGGAGATATTAAAGATAACTGGGATTTGAGTGTGAAAAGAGCTACCTCTGTAGTAAAAATTATTACTTCTAACAGCAATGTAAATCCAAAAAGACTTACAGCTGCAGGAAGAAGTGAGTACTTGCCATTAGACACTTCTAACACGCCTGAAGGAAGAAAGAAAAACCGAAGAATCGAGGTAATTCTTACTCCAAAATTAGACGAGCTATTTGAGCTGCTCGAAACAAACTAAGCCATCTTTTTAAACAACTTCATAAGCTAACCTGATAGGTTTTTCACACCCTATCAGGTTTTTTTGTATATTTACATTTGTAAATCATAGGGTTATACTTCAACACTAAATGTGAGAAGTTATGGTTAAAACAGTTATTAAGTGTGTTTGTTTGTTATTGATGTTTTCAACATTGAGAGAAACAATAGCCCAAAATGATAGCTTAGAGAGTAGTCAAATTACAACTTTTAAAACCATTAGCCCACGAGTTGGTTTAGGAATACATCATTATTCAGCTATTGAATTTGGCATAGCTCATCATCAATTATCATCTAAAAAATTTAACTTAAAAAGTGGGAGTTATTATTGTTCTTTTGTAGCTCAACAAACAGATTGGCAATCAAAATTTAACACTTTGGGCTTTAAAGTAGGGATGCATATCTATATTGGTTCTTTGATTTTAGGAACAGAATGGAAATCGTTGTACCATCGTAATTATTCATGGTCTTATCATTTTTACTCACCAAAAATCGGATGGAGTTTTAATAAGGTGCTAAACTTGTCATATCTTCACAACATATCTGTTAGAGATAATAATTTCCCAATAAATTATAGACATCAATTTATGTTAACTTTTTGCTTGAATAAAAAAATGATTGAAGAGTTACTTTCAAAGAAAAAATAAAAACCTCTGTTAGCCTATTTTAAATTATAAAGTAGGATTAGATTTTTGTCTCCAACCACCAAGTTTAAAGTGTTGTCATTATTAATGTCGCTAACCCTGAATGAAGTAGATCCACTCAGTGGAAAATCTGCTTCAATGGCTTGGGCATCGTTTATCAAATAAATTTCTGAATGGGTAACTACTCCTACTTTTTTT
>DATGOR010000236.1:0-2131 GCA_035305805.1 Vicingaceae bacterium
CCAACAGAACAGAATGGCATTTAACCGATTTGGCAGCTCAGCAGATTGGTGTGGTAAACGTACCTATTTATCCTAATATTACAGAAGAAGATTATGCTTATATTTTAAATGATTGTGGAGCTAAAGTAGTTTTTGTATCCAATACGGAACTATTAAATTCCATTGAAAATATTAAAGCTAATGTCCCCCATTTAAAACACATTTATACTTACGACAAAATAGAAGGAAAAAAACATTATTCAGCCTTAATAGAACTTGGGAAAAATGAAAATACCGATAGTATTATCACTATTAAAAATCAAATTACAGAAGACGAATTAGCGACTTTAATTTACACTTCAGGAACAACGGGTAAACCAAAAGGCGTGATGCTTTCGCACAAAAATTTGGTATCTAACGTATTGGCTTCAGAAGAACGCTTGCCCATTGGTGATAATTATAGGATTTTAAGCTTTTTGCCATTGTGCCACGTATTTGAGCGAATGATAGATTACTTGTTCATTTATAAAGGAATTTCCATTTATTATGCAGAAAGCATTGAAACGATTGCTGATAATTTAAAAGAAGTGAAGCCTCATTTATTTGCCACAGTACCTCGTTTGTTAGAAAAAGTGTATGATAAAATTGTAGCCAAAGGCTCTGATTTGTCCGGAATAAAAAAAGCACTTTTCTTTTGGGCTTTAGAACTCGGGTTAGAGTTTGATCCACAAGAAGACAAAGGATGGTGGTACAATTTCCGATTAAAAATTGCCAACAAACTCATTTTTAGCAAATGGCGTGAAGCTTTAGGCGGAAATGTAGTAGCCATTGTTTCAGGCGGTGCTGCTCTGCAAGCTCGTTTGGCAAGGGTGTTTACTTCAGCACAAATCCCCATATTAGAAGGATACGGACTTACAGAAACTTCTCCGGTAATTGCCGTAAATTCATTACTAAAAGGCGGCACTAAAATAGGAACCGTAGGAAAACCTTTGGCTAATTTGGATGTGAAAATTGCCGATGACGGAGAAATTATTGTAAAAGGACCAAGCGTTATGATGGGATATTACAATTTGCCTGACGAAAGTAAAGCTGTTTTTGATGAAAACGGTTATTTCCACACAGGTGATATTGGAGAATTAGTAAATGGCCAATACCTTAAAATAACCGATAGAAAAAAAGAAATTTTTAAAACTTCGGGCGGAAAATACATTGCTCCACAAGTGATGGAAAATAAATTTAAAGAATCTCGCTTTATTGAGCAAATCATGGTCATTGGTGAGGGGGAAAAATTTGCAGCAGCCTTTATTCAACCCGATTTTCTGTTTTTAAAAGATTGGTGCGACAGAAAAGGTCTTGCTTGCAATACTAATAAAGACATGGTTAGTAATGAAAGAGTAATAGCTCGTATTCAACAAGAAGTAGATAGCATGAATGAAAATTTTTCAAATTATGAAAAAATTAAAAAATTTGAATTACTTTCAGAACCGCTCTCTATCGACTCAGGAGAACTTACCCCAACATTAAAATTAAAACGTAAAAACATTTTGGCAAAATACCAAGATTTATACACCAAAATTTATAACGAATAGGTGATATTTTAAAGAAACTCCCCCCTGCCCCCCTTTCTTTAAAGAGAGAGGGAAAAGTTATCGGAAGATAACTTTGGGGTGAGTCAGATAAAAATTATATATAATCAAACAAAGCTCCGAAGGAGCGTAATTTATACAGCGAATGACTAAAAGGTCATCGCAAGAAAATTTCGGGTTTAATTTATGGACAATAGCGATATTATAGCACAGAAAAAAGCAGTTCGACAGGAAAACTTGATTAAAAGAGCAAAATTAAACCCTAGCTATAAAACAAATTACGACCAATGGATTTGTGAGCAATTGGCTAAAATTGTTGACGAAAGAAATTACCACATCATCCATGTTTATTTACCCATGGGGAAAGAAATAAACATTTCCCCATTAATTGAAACGCTGTTGGCAAAAAATAAAACAGTAGTAGCTCCCAAAACGCTTCCCAAACGAAAGCTCCAAAATTTAGTGCTCACAGCTATTGATGATGTGGAGAAAGGTGTTTTTGGCACTACACATCCCGCATCGGGAAAAGTTTACGAAGGTCCGTTTGATTTAATTATAGTTCCGGG